>DATCGB010000336.1:0-7582 GCA_036509155.1 Candidatus Tumulicola sp.
GGACTATCGCCGAGCCATATACGACGTGCTTTCGGCGTACCGTTTCGAGCTCGTTCACGTCCATCAGTTGATCGGGCACACGCTCGATATCGTCGACGTCGCCAAACTCATGCACGTTCCAATAGTGCTGACGTGCCACGACTACTACCTCGCCTGCCCGAACCATCTGCTGCTCGACGACGATTTCGTCTTCTGCGACGGCATCTGCACGCCCGGAACGGGCACCTGCCGGCACGACTCGCCGTGGCTGCTCGACGCGCCGCCGCTGAAACATCGATGGGTGCATGAGTGGCGAAAGCGGGTGACGCAGGCGCTGCGATCGGTCGACGCGGTCACGATGCCGTCCGAAGACGCTCGGCTCCGGCACCTCAGAGTATTGCCGGTACTGCAGGGACGCCCGGTTTTCACGATCGAGCACGGACTGGATCTTCCAAGCGGGCGCGCGGCCCGAGCGCCGTCAGGCGGCGAAAAAATCCGAATCCTCTTCCCGGGATACCTCGGCCGCCACAAGGGCTTGGGCGCGATTGAGGCTTTACACGATGCCGACGTCGACGGCCGTCTTGAGTTTCACTTTCTGGGCAAGATGCCGCGCTCGGCGAACCGGTACGGCATCGATCACGGCGAGTACCGGCGCCACGATTTCGTCGAACGCGTCGCGAAAATTTCGCCGGCTTTTATCGGCGTCTTTTCCATCTGGGCCGAAAGCTTCTGCTACGTGCTTTCCGAGGCGTGGCTCGCCGGCGTTCCGGTCATCGGCACGCATTTGGGCGCCGTGGGCGAGCGAATCCGTCGCGAAGGCGGGGGCTGGACGTTCGACGTACGCGACGTCGAAAGACTCTATCGCGGCATTTTGGCGATCGCCGAAAACCCGGCGGAGTATGGCCGCGGAATGGCGGCCGCGCAAGCGGCCACGGTGCGATCGATTGACGACATGCAGGCCGACTATTTCGCCTTGTATCGCCGAATCGGCCAGTACCGCTCGGCCTTTCGCAAACCATCGAGGGCGAACGCCGATGCGCTTGCGCAATAATCGCGCGCGACTCGAAGGCCGACGCCGTCGACCGCCGAAGCCGTTACCTCGAACCTTCCGTTTGCTGGTGTGATGGAGAGTTTACGTAGTGCCATGAAAGTCATTGGCTCGAAGAATCCGCATTTTCAGGATTCCGATTCGAACGTCGCAATCGTTGCCTCGCTGCTCGACGGCGCGAAAAGCATCCTCTTCCTCGGTGGCGCGCGACCCGGCCTCCCGCAGCTGCTGGAAAAGCGCGGCTGCGTACTGAGTTTCGTTCTGTCCGATCCAGCGCAAGCGGACGAAGCGCGCATCTACGCCTCGTCCGTCGAAGTCGCCGATCTCGATCGCGTCGACTTGGGCGAGCTGCTGCCCGGTTCGGGCTTTAATGCCGTGGTTTTCGACGGCGAGTGCGAACGGCCACGCGAGCCTTGGCGAGTGATCGATTGCGCGAGCCGAGTGCTTCGGCGCGATGGATTCGTGTTGGGCCTGCTCCCGAACGTCGGACACGGCGCGATTCGCCTCGCGCTGCTCAAGGGCGAGTTGTCGTCTCCGCGGCTCGACGATTTCGCGCTCCGCGGTTTCACCTTGCAGAGCGCGCACGATCTTTTCGAGCGCGCCGGTTACGAAATCGAGCGTATCGATCGCATTACCGCACCCATCTTTGGAGGGTCGGACCCGCTCCCGCACGTCGAACGCTCGGAGTTCTCCACAGACGTCATCGAGGAAGTCGAGGCCGACCCCGCGGCAACGACGCTGCAGTTCGTCGTTAGGGCCGTTCCCGCCCGAGCGTCGACCGATGAACTCAGCCGGCGAGTCGCCGTCAAACGGACGAGGGAGTTGGAACGATCGCTGGCGCAGGCGGAAGCGCTCTTGGCACAGGCGCAAGCCGATCTCGAACACACGCAGGCGAACGCGCAGGCCGTCGAAGCACGGCCGACCCTCGAGCAGCGTGCCGCGCTGATGGCCGAACTCGATGGGACGCGTCGTCAAGCCAGCACGAGTGCGGCCGCCGCGTGGCGAGCGCAAGCGCAGCTTGGCGAGGCGCACACCCGCCTCGACGAACTGCGCGGGCAGCTTGCGGAGTCGGAGGCAGCTCTTTCGAATCGGACCGCTTTCGTCTCCGATCTCGAATCGCGACGCGAAGATATGGTCGCGCGGATTGGCGAACTCGAAGGCGCGCTGACCGCCGCCCAATCCCAACTCGACGAGAAGGGCGACATGGCGGTGCGGATTGCCGAGTTGGAGTCCGCGAACTCGGCGGTCAAGACGCAGCTCGGCCACGCTCGGACGCAGTTCGAAGCCCAGGGCATTGCCCGCGAGGAGCTGCTCGGCCGTACGCAAACGGCACTCCAACGCCGCACGGCGCTGATCGTTAAGCTAGAGCGAACGCGGGCGGCGACCCAATCGCAGCTTGACGACGCGCAAGCTGCGCTCGACCAGCGAACGGCATTGACGACCGCACTCCAGGGGGTGTTGAGCGAACAGCGGGTTCGGTTCCTCGACCTGGAGTGCTTCGCGTTGCTGGCGGTCGACGAGAGCGAACGCAAGCTCGCGGACGCTGAAGATGCGTGGTTTTCCCTGTATGCGGAACTGCACGAGGAGCGCGGTCGGGCGACGCTCGCATCCCTTACGCTCAAAAGCCATGCGAAGTCGCTGACCGGTCTTCAGCGCGAGTTGCTCGCAACCCGCGAGCAAGCGCAACGGCGCCAACGCCAAAGTGACGATGCACTATCCGAGACGCGGGCAGAGCTGGACGCGTCGGCTGCCGCCTTGCGAACCGGCCGCGAACGAGCCGCCGCGCTGGCCGCCGAGATCGCCGTGCTCAGGGTGCGCGCGGCCGGAGCGGAACAAAAACTGGAGGAGGTCGCGACGCGGCTCTCGGCCGAGGTCGCGATTCTCAAAGTGCGCGTCGTCAAGTTCGAGAACAAAGCGGCCGAACACGCGGGTGAGCTGGCGGATGCGTCGCAGCACGTCGCGCGGCTGGAGCAGGACCTGGTCGAAGCCGGTCGCCTCGTTCAAGAACGTGAAGCGGGAGTTTCGAGCGCCCTCGAGCACGCAAACCGGCTCGAGGCCGAGCTGCTGCGTTCGGCCGCGCACGCCCAACGCCGCGATGCCGAGCTGACCGAAACGGCGCAGGCCGTCGCGCGACTGGAAGACGAGCGGCTCGATGCGACGGCGCAAACCGAACGCCTAAAAGGCGAACTGATCAAAACGGCGGAGCACGGCGCACGGCTCGAGGAGGATCTGGCGGAGCGTGGGCGGAGCGCCGCGGCCCTGAAGGACGATCTAGCGGAAATGGAACGACGTCTGATCGTACAGACCGAGGAGCTGTGCGCTAATACCCAGGCCGAAAGCGCGCAGCTCGCGATGCTCATCGACACGGTGCAGTCGAGCCGTTTCTGGAAGTTCAAGCGCTGGCTGCATCGAATTCGCGCGCGCGCGTTCGGGATCTGACGTACGCGAGTGCAAACCATCCAATCGAGCGCGACTGCGGTCGCGCGCTACCGCTGGCTCCTGTACGAACTCGTCGTGCGCGACATTCGGCTGCGTTATCGCGGGTCGGTTCTGGGCTTCGCGTGGACGCTCATCAACCCAATCCTCTTCATGCTCGTGTACACGCTGGTCTTTTCGGTGTACCTGCGATCGAACATCCGCGCGTACCCGCTGTTCCTGCTGAGCGGGATGATCCCGTGGATGTGGGCATCGAGCGCGATCGGTCAAGCCGTGACCGCGATTCCCGACGGGCGGATGTACGTTGGGAAGACGCTTCTTCCCGCCGAGCTGCTCGTGCTCGTCCCCGTGCTTTCGAACGCGGTAAACTTTCTGATCACGATCTTGCTGCTTTTTCCCGTCTGCGTCGCCTTAGGCGTTCACGTCGGCTGGGCGCTGCTTTTTCTACCGATTTTGCTATTGATCGAGCTCTGCATGACGCTCGGATTCTCGTTCTTAGTCGCGACGGTCAACGTATTCTACCGCGATCTCCAGCAACTCGTCGGCTACGCGCTTATGGCGCTGTTTTTTCTCACACCAATTTTTTACGCGCGCGACGCCGTCCCCGCGCGTCTGCAATTTCTCGTAACCTTCAGCCCCATCGCGGCGCTGATATCCGCGTACCAGAGCGTTTTTTACTACGGGACGCCGCCGCGCTGGCGCGAACTGGCCTTTGCGGCGGCGTTCTCCGTCGCGCTGTTTCTGGTTTCTTTGGCCTACTTCAATCGGAGTCGAGATGCGTTCGCGGAATTCGTATGACCGGCGGGCGCTACGGCTCGAACACGACGTCGTCGAGATGAAAGCCGAGATCGCGTTCGTCGTCGCCCAAACCGAGCTGCTTGAGATTCACCGTCGCGCTCGCGCAGATCGCAATCGTCACCGGCACGCCGCGGACGAGCCGGAGCGAACAATCCAGAACCACGGACCGGGAAGCGGGCGCCCGGCATACCGATGCGCCGTCGACGACGACCCAGAGTTCGGCCTCGGCGGGCACGCCTTCGGGCAGCGTTGCATGCACGCTGAAACGCGCGACGTCGCGTTCGGGAACCACGGTGAACTCAAGGGTTCGCGCGGCCCAGCCGTCGCCGTCTCCGCCTCGGGCGCTGCCGCTCGCTGCCACGCAGCCGACCAACGGCAGGCGAAATCCGCCGCTCTCGCCGACGGCGTCGTCGGCCGGGAGTTGGGGGATTTCGAAATACATGGAGAGCGCGCGGTCGGTTCGCTCAATTTCGGCCGAGTCGGAGATTCGGTCGGGCCGTCGCACCGCGGCCTCCGGCGTGAGGCCGCGGGCGTAGTCCGGGGAGTCGCTGGGTTCCTTAGCCATGACCGCCATCATGTGTGTCGGCGTGAGGCAGCCGTCGAGCAGGCCGCGCTCGTCACACGCGTGCACGCGATCGATGAAGGCGCGATCCCATCGCGAACCGACGTCGAAGTTGGGGCCGAAGCCGCGGTCGACGAACGGATCGATGACGTTTCCAAAGCCGATGAAGATGTGGAAATGGAAACGCTCCAAGAGCAACGGCAGCACGTCCTGTGCGCGGATTCCCTCGAAGCCTTCGGAAGAACAGTCCCAGTCCTCGAAGAGCTCTTCCTGACGCTGAAACTGATGGTGGTAGTGGTACGATGCCGGCAATTTTTGCCAAAACCGTTCCACGAGGTGCCGCGCTTCCGGCCAGCGCTGATGGCCGTTGCGCCCGATGACGTCGTTAGCGACGAAGAAAGCACCGGGCGCGAGTGCGCTGCCGATCGCGTCGAACAGGCCTTCGAGATTCGTGACGTGATGCAGCGATTGGTTCGCAACGACGCCGTGATAGACGCGGCTGGGGCGCCAAGCGTTGAAATCCTGGCGCGCGAAGATGACGTGCGACTCCAGCCCGGCGAGCCGAGCCTCGTAGGTTGCCCGTTTGATCAGCTTGGTATTGAGCTCGAGACACTCGATCGTGAACTCACCCATCCCGGCGCTCTTGAGCCGCCGCGCGATCTCCAACTCGTTGTTGCCATCGCCCGAACCGATGCTGAGGAATACCGGGCGTTCGGCGGCGCAGCGCCGCGCGCTTTCTTGGAGGTAACGCGCCAGAAAACCGCGCGGGTCGGAACAACCCACTCGTTCGAGCATCGCCCGCACGAACGTGTTCGACCAGTAATGATAGATCGGCGGGAGATCGTCGAACTCCGAAACGGTATCGAACCGGCGCTGCTCTTGAGCGAGGCGACCGACGTACGCCTCCTCGCGCGACCTGCCCGCATGCATCGCCAAGCTTTTTCGCGCGGCGGGCCCTCGCTTCCCTCGGACAGGAATTTTTCCATCCGCCAGGTAGCTCTGTAGGGTGAGGCAACATCGCATCATTGGCGCGCTCGCCCTCGCGATCGGCGTCGTAGCAAGCTCGCTGCCGGCGGCGGCAGATAACGAGCTCGCGGCTACCGCGTCGACGTTTTATATCGTCGCCCCGGGCAACGACAACAGCATCGCACCGGTCGTGCACGAACTAACCGACCGGCTGCAAGCACTCTTCGATCGCTCTGGCGGTAAAGGAAGCGTCTGGGTGCTCCCGCGGCTGTCGTGGGGGCCGAGCGATCTCCAGGACCAGTGCGAAAACGACCCCGGCAAAGACGATCCCAAATCGCCCAAGGTTCTCGGCGGCATCATTCTGGAGGGGACCAACACCTATACCAGCACCGATCCGTACTTTCTCTGGGAACACGGCTGGGCGAAAGTAACGACCAACGCGGAGATCGTTTCGTGCAAGCCGGCCGGTTTCAAAAAGCCGACGATCACGTGGGTCTCAAACGATCTCAGCGGATACGGGTCGCGCAACGGATTCCCGCTGGAAACGGTAGCTTCGGGAATCCTGGTCTTCACGGTCAAGAACACCGACACGAAGTATCTCTTTCTCGGCACCGCCATCGGCGGCGAATCGGGCGCCTCGACGATTCCACCGGTAAACGATGCCAAAACCACGCACGACGCCGCCGACCGAGTCGTGAACGACCTGATACAAAAGCTCGACATCGGCTGCTCCACGACCGATGCCAACATTCTTCCGATGTGTCAGAAACTCGGGCTTCCTCAAACTACGCCCAGCGCGCCGCCCAAGTAGGGTAGCGCGATGGATGCCGACCGTCTTCGGATCTTTTGCGTCATTCCGGCATTCCGCGCCGCCGGTACGATCGCCGACGTCGTCGTGCAGGCGCTGCGTTATGCCGACGACGTCGTAGTCGTCGACGACGGTTGCCCGGAACGCTCCGGTTCGGTTGCCGAAAACGCGTGCCGCGGGGTCGAAACCGTACACGTGCTTCGGCGCGAACGCAACGGCGGCGTCGGCGCTGCCATGAAAACCGGCATCGCTTACTGCATCGAGCGCGGCGCCGATATTATCGTCAAGCTCGACGCCGACGGACAGATGGACGCTTCGTTCATTCCAATAATTCGCGATTTGTTTGGGGCCGACGCGACCCTCGTCTGCATTAAGGGAAACCGCTTCTTCGATTCCTCGGTAATTTTACGGATGCCCAAGCATCGGCTGTTCGGCAATGCGGTATTGTCGGTGCTTGCGAAGTTCGCATCCGGCTACTGGAATATCATCGACCCCACCAACGGGTATTTGGCGTTTAACGCCCGATTGCTCGCGCTGCTTCCCTGGGGCTCGTTCGCGGACTCGTACTTCTTCGAAATATCTGCCCTTTGCGAGCTTGGCCTCAAGCGACTTCCGATTCTCGAACTCGAGATGCCGACTATCTACACGGGTGCTCGCAGCTCGCTTTCGATTCCTCGCGTAATGTGGGACTTTCCGCGCAAGCTGTTGCGGCTTATTCTGCGCCGCGTCTTCTTACAGTATTTCGTCTTCGACGTCAATCTTGGCTCGATCTATCTGGTCCTCGGCACCCTGCTTCTCCTGGGCGGCGGCGCATGGGGAGGATCCCAATGGATCGTCAGCTCGGTCACCCACGAATCGCGCTCGACCGGGACGGTGATGCTCGCCGTTCTTCCGTTCCTCATGGGCTTCCAGCTGATTCTTAACGCATTGATGTACGACGTGCAATTCGCGCAGAAAACCAGCCACGAACTGCTCGTTTACCTCT
>DATCGB010000337.1:0-3836 GCA_036509155.1 Candidatus Tumulicola sp.
TGTCGATCGCGATCGACGGAGTCGTCGCCCGTCTCTCACTCTCGGTATCGCCGAATCGCGCCAAGCGCGGCAAGCCGGCAACCGCCGCCGTCACGCTGCGCGCCTTCGACGCGAGCGGAGCGCAGATCGTCGGCGAGGGCGACTACCAGTTCCCAATCGAACTGAGCGTTCAGGGCGACGCGACGCATTCGTTCACGTTGCACGGCGCAGGCGCTTCGGCATCATCGATCTCGATCGAGAAACCGACGTCCGGCATCACGATCTCGTACGACGGCAACTCGCAAGCGTCGTCGATAACGCTGGCTGCGACCGCTACGGGTGCCCCCGGCGCCAACGCGCCGTTCGCTCTGCAAGGGGGAAAACCACCGCCGCCACCGGGAACGATCTACGCTCTGAACCTGGGCTCAAAGAACGGGCTCGGCGCGACCGTGACCGTGTACGACGGCAGCGCCACCGGCAACGTCGCGCCGCTACGCACCCTCAACTTGAATCCCAAACTCTACGCGCGCAGTCTCGCCGTCGATTCGGCGGCGAACCTCTACGTCGGGTACTTTGATTCCGAGTTCGGATTCACCGGTTCGAACTTGCCCGACAGCGGCAACCTCGTCGCGATTTTCTCGCCCGACGCGAGCGGCAACGATCAGCCAGCGGCCACGCTCGTGGCGGATCCGAGCACGAGCACGCTGCTCTATCCGCTATTCAGCGCCCCGAATTCGACTGGTGGCCTGGTCACGTACGGCGCCACATCGGTCGGCCATAACGCCGGCGATGCGGTGCTGACCTACGCCAAGGGCGCCTCCGGCATGGCCCGGCCGCAGAGCGGACTCGACTTCGCCTATCCGACGATCCTGTACGGCGGACCCTACGCGGGACCGACCGGACTCGCCCTCGACGCGTCCGGCGACGTGTACTATGCCGGCGCGCTGCATTCCGCACTCGGACCGAGCTTCGGCATCTTCGTCGCAGCGGCCGCGGACATCGGAAATCCCGCGGCCAACCCCGCAAGGACGATTCCCTGGGACCAATACACGGGGTTAACGCCGTACCAAACGACCAACGTCGGAATCGATTCCAGCGGCGAGATCCTTGTGGGAACGCAACTCGTTTCAAACCCGAGCAGCAACACGTCGTGCCAGGCGAAGGTCAGCGTCTTCGCCGCCGGTGCAAGCGGCGGCGTGACCGACGATCCGCCGCTGCGCGTCCTCACGCTTGACGGCGTGTACACGCAGAATCCGGATTGCGTCTCGTTCCAGAGCCTGCTGCAGCCTTACTTCCCCGCAATCGCGCTCTACGGGTCGACGCTCTTCGTCGCCGACGACTTCAACAACGCGATCGGCGTGTTTCAGTCCGGTAAAGGTGGAGTCGTCAAGCCGACGCATCGGATCGTGGGCGCCGCCACCGGACTCAACGCGCCGATCGCGGTCTTCGTCGCACCAAGTTCCGGCCGCGCCGCGCCGCGACCGGTTAGAAACGGACGCACGTAACCAGTTATGGATGCATGCGCCCGTCCCACGTGTCTACTCACACGCCTTACAAGGATACGTTAATAATGAATAAGACCCTCGCCACTTTGGCATCGGCGGTCGTATGCGCGCTCTCGTTGAGCGCGTGTAACGGGAGCTCCGCCAACGGTACGCCCGGCGTCGGAGCCATACCGAACGCCGCGTCGTCTCAAAGCAGGCAACCGGGCGGGCACATGAAATCCAACGACAACGGACCATCGAGCCTCCACGCCGGCGGCGCAACCTTTCCGGCGCAGGCGTACAACACGGCGAGCCAACCCATCGGCTTGTATAATCAGCCGCAAGCACCGCCGGGAGCGAAATCGCTCTTCGCCAACTACGGCGGAGTCGGCACGATCTTCTACTGCTTGACCGGCAGCGGTGCGGGACGCAAGCAGTTCGACGGCGATCCAGCGCGCTTGCCGGGGGACGCGGCATGCGCGGGCTTGGGCGACTCGCCGACCGGTTTCGGCGGCCGCGGAGAACCGCTCGACTTCCTGGCCAGCGACGTCATGATCAGCTCGACCGAATATGCAACCTACGCCTCGAACCGTAAGTCGACTCAGGGCGAGCCCTTCATGTTCCCGACGATGGGCGGCGCGATCGTCTTCGGCTATCGCCCGGGAGACTTTCCCGGCGTGAGCCACATCAGGCTCTCGACGTGGACCTATTGCGCGATCGCCAATGGCGTGGTCGGCAACTGGAACGATCCCGCGATCACCGCCGATAATGGCTCTTCGGTCACCGGCGGTTCGTCGCAGCCGATCACGTTCTACTTCCGTAGCGACGGAAGCGGAACGACGCAAATCTTCACCAACAAACTCGTGAATGCATGCGGAAGCACGTGGCCGGCGCCGTACAACGCGCCACCGTACCAATCTTCCGGACACAGCGCGCAATGGACGTTCGGTCAGTCGACCGGCAACTGGGTCGGACCGATGGGAACGCAGTCCGCGGGCAGCGACTTCATCGGTGCCAGCGGCAACCCGGGAGTCCTCGCAGGCATTCAATCCACGGCGTACTCGACCGGATACGTCGAAGGCGCTTACGCGAAAACCGCCAATCCGAAAGTGAGTCAAGCGCTTTTGCAGAACGGCACGAGCGGCGGCAACGCGGTCTTCGTTGATCCGACCAGTAAAGCCGCGGTCACCGGAGCGCTGAAGAAGGTCCTCCACACCGCCATCCAGTACGGCGAGTGCGACGACCTCGTAAGCTGCGGCAGTTCCGCACCGCAGTGCATCCTGTTCGTTCCCCCGAACAACTTCGTGTCGCCGCCGTCTGGCGACTATCCGATCGTCGGCCTCAGCTACATAATGTTCTACGGAATGAACAACGCACACTACGGTGACGACAAAACGCTCATCAACTACATGGTATCGAAGCACGCGAACACCATCATTAACAGACTCGAATACGCTGCGTTGAGCGGCTCTATCCACCAAGCCGTCTTGAAAGCCCTCAACGGAACGAAGAAGGTAAAGCCCTGCTTCAACCCGTGACCCCACGAATCGTCGCATCGATTCCCGCGCGTACCGCATTCCGGTGCGGTGCGCGCGGGGCGTGGGCCCTCGCAATCGTCTTCGCGCTCGCGGTCGGCGGTTGCGGAGGCGGCAGTACGACGCCTACGAGCACAATAACGAAGGCGCAGGTGCGATTCGTCGAGGGCGCACCCATTCTCGAGACGCTGATCAACGGCGTCGTGCAACCGATCAGCAGCCCGTACCTCAACGTCAACGGAGCGACGATTGCCTCGTCGTTTCTCTATAGTACGAGGACGCCGTTCGTGTCGATTTCGGCCGGCACGCTCACGCTAGTCGCCCGCGATAGCTTTGGAAACACGATCAGTCCCGTGAAAACATCCGCGGCCCTCGCCGCCGGAAAGTCCTATACGGTTGTTCTGGTCGGTACCTATCCAAAATACAGCGCGCTGACCTTTGCGGAGCCCGCTCCGGGCGCGAACGCCACGTTGGCATTGTATGAAGCGTCGCCATCGTTTCCGAATGCAGATTTCGGAAGCTTCCGGGCATCGACGCACTCCGCTTTCAAGAAACTCGGTAGCGCACGCTACGGGAGCCTCGTGACGGTTTTACTCGGAAAGGACGTTTCGGATTTCGGAGGCTACGTCGGTACTGGAGCAAACCCGCTCGTCAAGGGCGCGCTCTCTCTGTCGAGCGTCGCTTCACTCGATACGAAAAACGTGCTGCCGTTTAACGCTGCGGGCAGACTGTCGCTGTTCGTGTTCGACCCCGGGCAGGGCAGCGTCTCTGGACCGGTCTTCGGGAGTCTCGACCTATGAACGTCGCGCCCTCGCTGTTTTTTTGCGCCGTGGCACTC
>DATCGB010000338.1:0-10190 GCA_036509155.1 Candidatus Tumulicola sp.
TCGGCTGCGAGGCCGGCGCCAAGCTTCGATCGTGATTTCTCCCCCTCGCGCAGCGCCGCCGGCTCCCACGGCTCCCACTCTTCCCAGCCGACCGCTTGCGAGGTCAGCCGGAAGCCGAAGCCGACGACGAAGGCGATGGCCGTAGCTGGAACCATGGACATTCCGAAGGCCTGGTTGCAGACGAGATAGACGACCCCGGTAAGCGCCGCCGCGAGCACGAAGAACTCGCCGCGCACGAGCTGTTTCGGCACGACCAGGCAGGCCCCGTCGATGATCCAACGGCCTGCCGTCGTGGCGATAACGCCGATGATCACCGCAGCGAAGTATCCAAGGTGGGCGTCCAGCGCCGCTTGGGCGCCCACGATCGCATACCACGGCAGCGAAAAGGCCGTCATAAACTGGAAGAGGCCGTCCTTGAAGCGGTTGGCCGCCGTCAGGTCGATGAGCAACGCGATTCCGGCGGCCGCAAAACACGCGATCAGGTACCACGGATTGACCAGCGGCGACGGAACCTTATTGACCAGGATGTCGCGCACGATTCCACCGCCGATTCCGCCCGCATAGGCCAGGATGATGACGCCGATAACCGTGAAGTGCCGGTAGTGATCCGGGCGGCGCGCCAGCAGCGCGCCGTTGAAGGCGTTGGTGGTGGCGGCAATCAGACTGATGATTCCGGCCGTTCCGAGCGTCCAGATGCCGTATTGCGATAAAACAAGCGGCGTCATGCGGATCCCACATATTCCTTATGCAACGGCGAAACCGTCCTTGGTGCGTTTAAAGTAGACGCGTAACGGGATGCTCAGAACGAACGTGATGATGAAATACGCGACGATCGTCGGCACGACCAATGTGTGTAAGAAGGCCGGACCGGTTCCGATGAGCGCGCACAGCCCGATGTTGCGCATGAGGGTGGCGATCGAGAGCGTGCGGCGATACTGTCGGTCGCGACCGCCGAACAGCCAACCGATGATAATCGAGAACGCGCCGACGGCGGCGATGATCAGGAGGTGGCCGAAGCCGTAGACCGATGACAGCGAACTGACGACTCGCGGAAAAATGAGAATCGTCAGGACCAAAGCCGTAACCAGAAAGACCACGTGCAAGACCCGTGCGACCTTTTCGGCCCGCGCCCCTAGGTACGGGCCGAGTATCGCCCCGGCCACCAGTGGGATAAGCTGAAATCCGACCAGCGTCGTAAGAAACGACGCAATCGGAATTCGGGCCCAGGCCGAAGGCGGCAGTACCAGTCCGATGGTGAGCGGGATGGTGACGACGGAGAGCGCCGCAAAGCAGAACGAAATCGTGAGGGCGAACGACAAACTCCCGCCGCCCGATCGGCCGGCCGAGTTCGCCAGAAACGGCACCCCGGGTGCGATCGACATGAGCACGATGCCGGTCGCCACGCCGGCCTCCACGTGGAAGGCTCGCACCAGCAGTACGGCCACCAGAGGAACGAGGACGAAGTTTGCCAGAAGCGCGCGCGCGAGCAGCCCGTACTGCCGCAGGGTCGCCACGAGGCGTTGAATATCGACCTGCAGCCCCGCACCGAGCATCGTCGAGACGATCATAATCAGTGCCAGTATTTTTGGTAACGGCATGCGTGATTTTAGCATACCCGGCCGACCGCGCCGACGGCTATCCCAAAACGTCGCCGCGGTCGCCGCTTGTCGCGTGGGATATGGGCCCGGGCGGGAGGAATGCAAACCCGGTGGCTGATGCGGAGATCGACGAGGCGCGTCTACGGCATCCGCTCGAGCGGCCCGTCTTGATCGCGTCGGTGGTTTTCAACTTTTTGCTCATGGGCCTTGCGATCGCGTTGGTCTTCTACCAGCCGGCCTGGGTAAAGGCGCATCCCCTCCTCGGCAAGGAGATCGCCTTCCTGCGGGTTCTCGCCATTACGTCGCTGATCGGCATACCGCTGCTCGTGCTGGAACGCAACCGGCGCGAATCGTCGGTGCGGGGCAATTCCGTTCGTCTCTCCGACGCGCAGTTTCCAGAAGTGTACGCGATCCTCAAAGACCATTGCCGAAGGCTTGGCGTCGCTGCGGTGCCCGAGCTGTTCATCACCGGTGGCACGATCGCCCCGTTTT
The DNA here is from genome assembly GCA_036509155.1 of Candidatus Tumulicola sp. Classification (GTDB taxonomy): domain Bacteria; phylum Vulcanimicrobiota; class Vulcanimicrobiia; order Vulcanimicrobiales; family Vulcanimicrobiaceae; genus Tumulicola. The sequence goes on from DATCGB010000338.1 coordinate 2,091, forward strand.
CAAAGACGTTTTCGTCCTGGCGCGAAAACTACATCGTGCTGCATCAGGGTATTTTCGATATCGACGATCGAAAAACGCTGGATGTGATTTCCTTTACCCTGGCGCACGAACTCGGGGCGATTCGCCTCAACCAGACGGCCGTTTGGAACGAAATGCTGCTCACGTATATATCGGCGTTCAAGTGGTTTCGCAATCCGCTCGAACGCGTCCGAACGTATTCGCGCGACCGCTACGGTGCGGCGCTTTCGCCGACGGGATTCCGCGGAGTATTGATCAACGCCGTCGGGCGGCGCCTCATGAACCACGTCGACGTCGAGGATTACCTCGCGCAAGCGCGCCGCTACGGCGGATTTTGGTCCAACCTCAACGTGTTCTTCGAGGGCAAGCCGCAAGTCTTTACGCGCCTTCAGCAGCTCCGCGACGCCGGCTACACCTACAAACCGCACGACGCGTACGTTCCCCCGCCGCCGCCGGTCCGGCTCGGAAACGTATAGTCCATTTAGCCCACACCATAGGGTTCGCTCCATCGCCTGCGATACGTTGTCGCCGGCGTCGGAGCGCAGGCTTGCGAAGGCTGTGAACTCCGTGCTGGAAGGGTCTACCTTTTGTTAGTGACGGCCGATCTCGAACACCCACACGACCTCTTCGGGAGCGAGCGCGCCGAATGGTCCCAGTTGGAACGCGGACCCTTTCGGGGGAGCGTCCGTTCCATCGAACTCCCGATGGTTCGCGTTTCTCGCGAAGCGTTTAGTCTGGGCATCCGGCGCCGGGGCACGTTGGATCCCGGGACGTCGATGGTCGCGCTTATCGAGGATAAGAACACCTGCGCGCGGTGGTTCGGCATCGCCGTCACCGAGGACGACATGGCGTTGACCGGTGCGAGTGTTAACCTCAATACCATGGGTGCCGGAGCGATGTATTCGCTGATTCTCGACGCGCAAAAGTTCCCCGCCGGCTGCGACTTTCGCTTAGCTCGCAACGCTCGGGACGTCGCGCGCCTGCGCACCTACATGCGGCGCATATTTTCCTTAGCCGGCCAATTCCCCAGCGCGCTGATCCGCCCCGCCCTGCGCCGCATCGCCGAACGCGACCTCTTGGACTTGCTCGCGATCGCCGTCGAAGGCCAAGACGTCGAAGTTCGTCCGTCGCACAACCGTCGCATCAACGCCGTTCGCGCCGCCGAGACGTATATGCTCGAACATATCGACGAGCCCATCTCGCTCCAACAGCTAAGCGCGATATCGGGATTGACTCCCGGCTCCCTGCGTAACGCGTTCGAAGCCGTCATCGGGCTTACGCCGATTGCCTATCTGAAGCGTCATCGCCTAAGCGGCGTGCGACGCGACCTGCGGCGCGCTAATCGGAAACACACGCGCATTATCGACGTCGCGCTCGATTGGGGATTCACGCATATGGGCCATTTTGCGGCCGATTATCGGGAGATGTTCGCCGAACGGCCCTCGCAGACGCTCGCGCGACCGTAACCGGCCGGGCTCAAATCGCGCAGCGGAACCCGACGTGGGACATGCCCGTGTCGATGGCTTGCGGCGAGCGCGCGGCCGGGCGAAAGCGAAGGCAGTAACTGGGCGAGCAAAGAAACGAGCCGCCCTTGAGGACCTTGCGCGGCATGCGCGTTCCGGGTTGGCACGGGTCGTAACTGCGTTCGCGCGAACCTCCGGCACAGCACGGCGACGACTCAGTGCTTCGATCGCGCACGAACCAATCGGCGGTCCATTCCCAAACGTTGCCGGCCATGTCGAACAAACCGTATCCGTTCGGCGCAAACCGGCCGACCGGAACCGTCCCGGGGCGGCCCCCGCGTGCGGTCGTGCGCCACGGGAACTCACCCTGCCACGTGTTGGCTGCAGGTTTCCCGTCCGGCTCGCGCTCGTCGCCCCAGACGAAGTCTTTGCCGTCCAGGCCGCCGCGCGCCGCGAACTCCCATTCGGCTTCGGTAAGAAGTCGTTTTCCGGCCCAGCGCGCAAACGATTCGACGTCCTCGAAGGCGACTTGCACGACCGGGTGATCGGGTCGCGTTTTGATCGAACTCTGCGGGCCCTCAGGGTGCTTCCAACAGGCGCCGGGAACCCACGACCACCACTGCGAGAAATCGCGTAGGTCGACCGGCCCCGGCGTCATGTGAAAAACGAGCGCGCCAGGAACCAGATTTTCGGGATCGGCACCGGGAAACTCCGCGGGATCGAGTTGGCGCTCGGCCACGGTTACGTAACCGGTCTGACGAACGAACTGCGAAAACTCGGCGTTGGTGACGGCGTTTTTGTCGATCCAAAACCCGTCGACCTCGACCTGCCGAACGGGCGCCTCCTCAGGGTAGAATCGATCGGACCCCATGCGGAACGTACCGCCTTCGATCCGCGCCATTCCATCGTGCGCGACTTCTTGAAGCATCTTGGAATCGTACCATCGTTCGCGCCCCGAGCAAACTCCCGCGCAAAGCGTTTTTTGCCGCCGGCTTGAATCAGCCGGGTATGAACGGCACGATCGCGGCGCAGGTCCGCGCGTTTTACGAGCGCGATCCCTATCCGCCGCCGAAGGACGACCTGGAGGCGTACCGCCGATCCTGGGACGAGCGGCGACGGCGTGCCGAGTCGCACCTCTTTTGGCCGACGGAACCTTATCGCGAAGACCGGAGCATTCTGGTCGCGGGCTGCGGCACGACCCAAGCCGCCCACCATGCTTTGCGCTGGCCCCGCGCGCAAATCGTTGGAATCGACGTCAGCGTCAAGAGCCTCGCCTTTACGCAAGCGTTGAAGCGCAAGCACGGACTGGATAACCTGGAAGTGCGCGAACTCCCGCTGGAGCGCGTTTCCGAACTCGGACAAACGTTCGAACACGTCGTGTGCACGGGTGTCTTACATCACTTGCCCGACCCCGATGCCGGCCTGGCGGCGTTGCGCGACGTGCTCGCACCCAATGGGGCGATGAACCTCATGGTCTACGCGCCCTATGGCCGTGCGGGCGTGTATCTGCTTCAAGATTACTGCCGGCGTCTGGGGATCGAGCCAACGGATCTCGAGATCGGCGACCTCGCCGCAAGTCTCAAGGCGCTCCCGCCCGATCATCCGCTGGTGCCGCTGCTGCGCAAATCCCCCGACTTCGCCAACAAAGCCGCGCTGGCGGATGCGCTGCTTCATCCCTGCGATCGGGCCTACTCGGTCCCGCAGCTGCTGCACTTTCTCGAAGGCGGCGGCCTAAGGTTCGGGCGGTGGTTACGGCAGGCGCCCTACCTGCCGTGGTGCGGAGCGCTGGCGTCGGTGCCTCACCACGCGAAGCTCGCCGGGCTTTCGGCTGCCGAGCAATATGCCGCGATCGAACTATTCCGCGGAACGATGGTCCGTCACAGCGTCGTAACGTATCGTGACGACGCCCGTGACGGATCGATAGATTTCGCCCGCGAGGCGTGGCTCGACTACGTCCCCGTTCGGTTACCCGATACGGTTGCGGTGCGCGACTCATTGCCGCCCGGGGCGGCGGCGGTGTTAATCAATCGCAATCACACCGCGACCGATCTCTACCTGCCGATCGACGTGCGGCAAGAACGATGGTTGGAGGCCATCGACGGAGTGCGCACGATTTCGCAGATATACGGCGCGCCCAACGACCGCGATCCGGCGCGCGATTTCTTCCAGCAGCTCTGGCGGTGGGACCAGGTCGTGTTCGACGCGAGCGGTTAAAGATTGCCCTTCCGAAAGTGACGATCGATGTAGTCGACCAGAAATCCGACGCCCGAGTTCAACAGCACGATAACGCCGGCGGCAGCGGTCGCTTCCGCGAGCAACCCGATCCCCGCCAGCGTCCCGACCGCCGCCGCCGCCCAGATCGTCGCAGCGGTATTCAGTCCCCTGACGTTGGCGCCGTCCTTGAAGATAACTCCCCCGGCCAGAAAGCCCACGCCGGTAACGATGTTCGCGACGATGCGCAGGTCGTTGGTCATTCCGAAGGACGGAGCGATCGTCGCAAACAGAGTGGCCGCGACGGTTACCAAACCGGTCGTCTGGAGCCCGGCGGAGCGCTGGCGCAGCTCACGCTCCAAACCGATCGCAAAACCTAGACCCGTCCCGACGGCAAGCCGCAACAGGAAACCCGATCCGAGCAGTGCGTGGGCCGATCCGTCCATCCTAGGGGCCACCATAGCATACGAGCGGCAAGCGGCATAACTCAATTCGGGCGGCGCGCCGTGTGACGGCCAACCGAGCACCGGCTTCCAAGGGGACGGCTTGCCAAGCCATAAGACCCAAGCCGGGCCTACGCGGCCAACGCGGTTTTTCTCACATTGCTCGCTGTCTCACGATCGGAGCCAAGATGCTCGAACCACGATTTTTCGCGAGAACCCTCGCCGCACTCGCGTTCGCGGGCCTCGTGCTGCCTAGCTGTAGCGGCGGCGGAGGCGGCGCTCTTCCAAACAATCCCGCAGCCGGACCGGCGTCGCTGCAGTTGCCTTCGTCATCGCGTCAATCAATTGCCGAAGATGCTCGTCAGTCGAAGGCGCTGTACGTAAGCGACTCTTATGGAAAGTCGGTCTTCCGCTTCGTTCGTAATGCGGACGGCAGTCTGGTCACGCCGGCCGGCTCGTCGTTAGTCCTTTCGTATCATCCCGGACCGATCGCCATCGGATTGAAGGGCAACTTGTACGTCGCCGACCAAGATCACGGTTCGATCGACGTCTATCCCAAGGGCGCCAGCGGAAACGACCAGCCGACGCGCACGCTGCTGTTGCCGTTTACGCCCAGCTCGGTCGCCGTCGATAACGCTGGCTACGAATACGTCGGCGGTTATACCAACGGTTTCGTTGCCGTCTACGCCCCCGGCGCGAAAGGCCCGGCCAATACCATCCAGCGAATCGCGCTGCCCGACGGACATCCCACCATTAACGGCGTCGCCGTCGACGCTTCGGGCCATCTTTACGTGTCCGATTCGAACGAGGTCAGCGAGTTCGCGACGCCCACCAGCAATCCGACGCTGATGCGTGCGATCATCGGGTCGGGCGAACAAAACCAGCCGACCGGCATGTCCCCGAATAACACGACCGGCGAACTCTACGTTGCCAACGCCGGCGATAGTAACGTTCTCGCGTACTCGCCTACCGCCAACGGGACGAGTCCGCCGGACCGCACGATTTCCTCGACGAATCCTCCGCTGGTCGTCCCGGTCGCGGTCGCAAACCGGGGAGCGGTTTTGTACGCGACGAGCGGCAACGGTCTCAAAGGCCCGGCGTCGATTTTCGTGCTGGCGGCAAATCGCAGTAACCAGAAACCGCGCCAAGTCGTCACCGGATCGTACCTCGCCTTCCCGGCCGGTCTGGCCATCGGCCCGTAACGGTTTAGCAGAGGATCGCACGACGCGGTCCGAAAGGCCGCGTCGTGGGCCTCGACCGTCGCCGGATCGCCGTCGTTACCGCGACCTCGATTGAGGCGCGAGCGGCGCGCCGCGAACTTCCGGACGTTCGTATCTACGAAGCCGGCATGGCATTAGCGAAACGGCGCAATGGATTCGGCGACGTCGTCATCAGTTGCGGTGTAGCCGGATGCTTGGGCGCGGACACGCCGACCGGCAGCGTGTTGATCCCACGCGAGGTGCTTCGTCCCGACGGGAGTACGCTCGTCTGCGACGCGGAGCTGGTCGCAGCCCTGGCCGGCGCCGCCCGCTCGCTAGGCTTCGACCCGCTGCTTGCGCCCCTCGTCACCTCATCCAGCCTCATCCGCGGCCCCGAGCGCGCGGTCTGGGCGGCCCGCGGCTACGCCGGCGTCGACATGGAGACCGGTCTTCTCGATGCGCCGCGAATCGCCGCCGTGCGCGTGGTTCTCGACACCCCGCAGCGCGAGTTGCGCGCCGACTGGCTGCGTCCGGCGCGGGCGATGCTCGACCCGCGAAACTGGGCCGAAGCGCGCTGGCTCGCGCGCGAGGCGCCCCGCTGCGCTCGCCGGGCAGCCGCGGTCGTGGCAGCCGCCTGTTCCTAGGCCGGAGTTACCCCGAGCTGCGACGAAGCCGCCGCCAATCGAAATGATCGTAGAAAAAATCGCCTCCCCCGCCGACGTCAAACGCCTGAGCCGTACCCAAATCGATCGGCTTGCAAGCGAAATCCGCGAAATGCTCGTCAGCACGTGCACCGCCAACGGCGGCCATCTCGCGCCCAACTTAGGCGTCGTGGAGTTGACGCTGGCGCTGCATCGCGTCCTCAATCTCCCGCACGATAAGCTCGTGTGGGACGTGAGCCATCAAACCTACGTCCATAAGATTTTGACGGGCCGGCGCGATCGCTTTTCGACGATTCGCAAAGGCGGCGGCCTTTCGGGCTTCGCGATGCGCAGCGAGTCCGAATACGATCCGTTCGGCGCCGGCCACGCCAGCACGTCGGTATCCTCGGCGCTCGGCATGGCGCACGCGCGCGATCTCACCGGCGGCGACGCAACGGTGATTGCCGTTATCGGCGACGGCGCGCTCACCGGCGGCTTGGCGTACGAGGCGTTGAACAACGCCGGCGCGCTCAAGAGTCAGTTTACCGTGATCCTCAACGACAACGAGATGTCGATCGCGCCCAACGTCGGATCGATCGCGTCGTATCTTTCGGTGCTGCGCACCAAACCGTTCGCCAACTTCGCGCGTAAAACCGGAAAACTCGTGCTCGACCGGATTCCGCTGGGGGGCGCCGCCAAGAAGGCGATCGAGTCGGCCGAGCTGGGCGCCATGCGGTTCATCTCGCCGACCGAAAAAACCGCCGTCATTTTCGAAGAACTCGGCTTTCGTTATATCGGGCCGGTCGACGGCCATAACTTCGATGCGCTGGTCGACGCGTTACGGACCGCCAAAGCCTTCGATCGGCCGACTCTGCTGCACGTGCGAACCGTCAAAGGCAAGGGCTACGAGCCGGCCGAGCGCGACTCGCGCACGTTTCACGGCATCGGCGCCAACGCCTTCGAACCCAGCAACGGAACCAAGAAGACCAGTGCCGGTGCGCGGCCGAAGTTTCAAGACGTTTTCGGCGACGCGATGATTGCGGTTGCCGAGAAGGACCCGCGCGTCGTCGGCATCACGGCCGCGATGCCCGATGGAACCGGTCTCTCGAAGTTCGCCAAACACTTTCCCGAACGGTACTTCGACGTCGGCATCGCGGAAGCGCACGGCGTTTGCTTCGCAGCCGGTCTCGCATCGAGCGGTCTGCGCCCGGTGTGCGCGATCTACTCGACCTTCCTGCAGCGTGCCTACGATCAAATCGTGCACGACGTCGTGGTGCAAAACCTGCCGGTCGTGTTCTGCATGGATCGCGCCGGATTCGTCGGCGACGACGGCCCGACGCACATGGGCCTCTACGATATCGCCTACCTGCGAACGCTGCCGAACGTGACCCTCATGGCGCCCCGCTGCGAAGCCGAACTGCAGCCGATGCTCGAACACGCGCTCTCGCTCGGCGGCCCGGCGGCGATTCGCTATCCGCGCGGTTCGACCAGCGGCAAGCACGACGAACCGGTCGCACCGATCGTGCACGGGAAGGCCGAAGTGCTGCGGCGCGGCCGCGGCGTCGCGATGCTGGCCTACGGCAATACGGTCGACATCGCGCTGGATGCCTACGATCTGCTGCGGGCGAGCGAAGACCGTGACGAAGCCAACCTTCCGACCGTCGTCAACGCGCGCTTCGCCAAACCGCTCGACGAAGCGTTGGTGCTCGATCTGGCGCGCGACCACGACCACGTCATCACGCTGGAAGAACATTCGGTGGCCGGCGGATTCGGCTCGGTCGTCGCGGAGTTCGTCTCCGACCGCGGCCTGACGCTCGGCGTCGAGCGCATCGGCGTTGCCAACGTCCTCGTCCAGCACGACTCGCAGGACAAGCAGCGGGCCATGTTCGGCTTGAGCGCACCGGCCGTCGCCGCGCGCGTGGCCGGCCTGATGAACATCCCGGTCGCCCGCTAGTCCTAACTCCGAACGCAGCGAGACCTGCCGATGGCCCTTCGGCCAGAGAGGCTTCAGTGCGTGCGCTCGCTTGGTTATCGATTGGCTGTGGCTTATCCCCCGTAAACGGTCCCGATGGCGTGGGACCTTAGTCCTTGCCGTTTGGGCCTTTAGCCGTTTGAGCGGTCGCTT
>DATCGB010000339.1:0-6179 GCA_036509155.1 Candidatus Tumulicola sp.
GACTCGGCCGAAGCCGACTTGCCGATTGCGGTCCTGGGGGCGCAACCGTTTCGTGCGATCTTCATTCGCGCTCCGTGGGTAGAACGCTGCGGCCCGCACGTCGAGGTCCTGGCGCAGCGGGCCGGTCACGGCGTGATGGTACGGCAAGCCAACGTCCTGGCTACGGCATTCCATCCCGAGCTGACGGACGACCCGCGCGTCCACGAGTACTTTCTCGAAATGATTCGGCCGGCGAACGCGCACGTAGGGAAGGCTTCGACCGCCGCGTAACCCTTTCACACGATGACTTCGCGAGTTTCCACTCCCGGAGAAGTGCAGGGCGGGTTTCAGGGCGAGATCCCCGCGGTCGAGCCGCTGCTCGCCGAGGTGATCGTCACGCTCGCGCTCGCCGCGCACGAATACCTCACGGGACGCGACGGCCGCGAACCCGACCCGGCGGCCGCGGAAGTTGCGATCGACGTGGCCGGTGCCGCTTTCGAACGGGTCAAAGAACGCCTTGGGCCCGAAGAGCGGTTGGCGATAACCCAAATGCTGACCGAAACGCGAATGACGTTCGTCCGGAAACGAGGCACCTAAAATGCCTCGTTTGCTTACCGTGCGGGGATGCCGGTAGTGAGCGAAGTTCTCGTCTTGAACTTTACGTACGAGGCGCTGAACGTCACCAGTTTCCAGCGCGCCGTCAAGATGATTTTTGCCGGCAAGGCGGAGATGCTTCACGGCCGCGACCGCATCTTGGCGTCGACGACGTACGAAATGCGGATGCCGTCGATCATTCGGATGCTCTATTACATCCGCCGCCCGATGCAGAAGGTCTCCCTCACCAAGAAGAACGTCTTGATCCGCGACGATCACGTGTGCCAGTACTGCGGGATTCGCGGAGAGAAACTCATGACCGTCGATCACGTGACGCCCAAGAGCCGCGGCGGCCCGTCGACGTGGGAGAATCTCGTGTGCGCGTGCATGCGCTGCAACAATCGCAAGAACAACCGCACGCCGGCCGAAGCGAACCTGTCGCTCAAACGTAAGCCGCGGCAGCCGAAATACATTCCGTGGATTCAGATCAAGCGCAACACGCTGCCCGACGAATGGGGCAAGTTCCTATTCCTTTATAACGTATCGATCGACGAGCGGATCGAAGTCTAACCGATTGCTTCCAACCCCGCTTAGGGCCAAGCCCGACGCGCTCTTTTGGTGGATGCTCGGCGGCGCGCTGCTGGCGGCCGGACTGCTCGTGCGGGCGGCGCTCTATTTTCCGCTCGCGGCGTTTCCGATCGATTCCGACGGCGTCTTGGCCGGCTTGTGCGCGTTTCGCATCGAGGGCGGCCACTATCCCGCGTTCTTCCCCGGCGGCACCCGTCTAAGCGCCGCCAGCTGTTACGTTGCGGCGGCGTTCTTCGGGGCGATCGGACCGGGACGGACGGGTTTGGCCCTCACGGGGCTGACGTGGGGTGCGCTGTATTTGGCGTTTACGTTGGCGTTCTTGCGCGCCGTGCTCGGGCGCAGAGCCGCCTGCGCGGCGTTCGTGTTCGCCGCTTTTCCGGCGGCTGCGTTCGTCACCGTGACGTACGTCCCGTGGGGCTATGGTGAGATCGTGGCATCGTGCGCGGCGACGCTCTGGCTGGCCGCGCTTTGGCGCGGCGATGGCCGGCCGTGGCAGCGGCTCGGCTTTGGAATCGGCGTCGGATTCGGAATCTGGATTTCGCTGCAAACGCTCGTGGTCGCGGTGCCCGCGGTCGTGTGGATCGCGCTGGCCCGCCGCCGGACGATCGTTCGCGAGTCGGGTCTAGCGCTGGCCGGCGCGCTTGCCGGGGCGACGCCGTTTTGGATCGGTAACGCCGGCCGCGGTTTTCCGTCGTTCACGCAGAATTGGGCCTCGCGTCCGGCGTCGAGCTTCGCGCAGGTATGGGCCAACCTCGCGTGGGTGGTGACCGCGCCGCTGCCCCAACTGCTGTTTTACCAGCTTGCGGGGTGGTGGTCGTTATCGACCGCGATCGTCGTCGGGTACGTGCTGACGGGCGCCGGTTTCATCGCGGCGGTGAGCCGAAACGCTCGCGGCCGGGATGCGCCGGTCGGCGCGCGGGCGGCCGGTCTGCTCGTGCTGCTCGTGGCGGCGGCGGCGATTGGTTTCTACGCCGCGTCGCAGGCGGGCTCGGTTCGCGGCTGGACGGTGCGCTACATCGCCCCGCTCTACGTCGTCATCCCGCTGCTGTGCGGGATCGGGGTGAGTGCGCTGTGGCAGCGGAGCCGATGGCTGGCCGTCGCCGCGGTCGCGGCGATCGTCGTCCCGAACCTGACGCTGTATAGCCTGCCCGGCACGGCCGCGCGCGCCGTATTAGCCGCTCGACTGCACGCGGACGATCGGCTGGGCGCTCTCCTCGCGCGGGATCGCGTGCGGATGGTGTACGGCGACTACTTCGACGTCTACGATCTGAACTTCGACACGCACGAGAGCGTCGCCGGAGTCCCGGCGATCCCGGCGCTCGATTACTTGGATTACGCCGGCGCGCTCCCCGCATCGGGCGTGCGCTGGGCGCTGCTCGGACGCGACGCGGGCCGGATCCGGGCTTGGGCCGGCGCACTCGGGGTGCGCGGCACCACGACCGCGGTCGGCGACCGAACCCTGTTCGTGGCCGGAAGTCCGGCGGGCGGCACCGCGCGCCTGTTGACCGCGCTGCGCCGCGCGTCGCCTTAACCCGTTAAGCCTCATGGCGGGGCTCGGCGGCGGCACCGGCGTACTCGCGTAGGCGCATGGACCAATCGCGCACTCCATATTTTCAAGCGCTGCTCGACTACGTCGATTCGGGCGTCTTGCCGTTTCACACCCCCGGGCACGTTCAGGGCAACGGGATGGATCTCGCATTCCGCGAGTTCGTCGGCGATAATATTTGCGCGATCGACCTCACGCCGATGCCGGGGATCGACGACCTGCTGCAGCCGCTGGAATCGATCAAAGAGGCGCAAGCGCTGGCCGCGGAAGCGTGGGGTGCGGACCACACGTTTTTTTTGATCAACGGATCCACGAGCGGCAACCAGTGCATGATGATGACGGCGGTGAATCCGGGCGACGAGATCGCCGTGCCGCGCAACTCGCACAAGTCGATGCTCGGCGGCCTGGTCATGAGCGGCGCGCGACCGGTCTACATGCAGCCGGAAGTCGACGAAGACCTGCACATGGATCACTGCGTTACGCCCGAAACGGTGGCCCGGACGTTGGCGGAGCATCCGGATCTGGCGGCGGTCTACGTGGTCTCGCCGACGTACTACGGGGTGGCGGCCGATTTGGCGTCGATCGAGCGAATCGTTCACGACGCCGGCAAACTGCTGCTCGTCGACGAAGCGTGGGGGCCGCACTTTCACTTCCACCCCGCGCTGCCGCTTTCGGCGACTGCGGCCGGCGCCGACTTGTGCATCAACTCGACGCACAAGATGCTGTCGGCATTTTCGCAGTGCGCGATGCTTCACCAGAAAGGCGATCGCGTACGGCTCGACCGGCTTAAGTCGGTACTAAAAATGTTTCTGTCGACGTCGCCGAACCTTCCGATGGTCGCATCCCTCGACGTCGCCCGCAAGCAGATGGCCACCGAAGGCGCGGCGTTGCTTTCGCGCACCATCGAGCTGGCCGAAGAAACTCGCCGCCGCATCAATCGAATCGACGGCTTGTACTGCTTCGGCGAAGAGATACAGGGACGCAAGGGCGTGTTCGATCTCGACCCGACGAAAATCGCCGTCACCGTAAAGGGACTGGGTTACACGGGCTACGAGGCGTCGGAAATATTGCGGCACCGCTATAACATTCAGGTCGAACTCGCCGATTTGTTCAACGTCGTCGCGCTCTTTACGATCGGAACGACCCCCGAAGCCGCCGACCGGCTCGCGCTGGCCTTCGAGGAACTGGCGCGGGACGACCGGCCGGTCGACATGTACGCGCCCTCGGGAATTCTCGAACGGCGCATCAACCGCGGAAACTACCGGTTGCCCAAGATTCCGCCGATGCGCATGCTGCCGCGCGACGCCTTTCTGGCCGACACCGAGTTCGTGAAGTTCAAAGACTCGAAAGGGCGCATTTGCGCCGAGACGATCTCGCCCTATCCTCCCGGAATCCCGGTGATCGCGCCGGGCGAGGAAATTACCCCCGAACTGATCGCCTATCTTCGCTTGGAGTTGAAAGCCGGCGTGCGCATTCAAGGCTCGTACGACGACGAGCTGGAGACCGTTCGAGTGGTCGCCGAATGAGCGCCGGACCGCCGCCGCCGGACCGGTCGGCTACGAGGGAGGGACTTATCCGCACATCGCATAACGCAGCTAAAACTACCTCAGGGAAGTGAGGGTCAGTATTGGCGGTTCGCGCACCATCCGTCTCCCCGAGCTGGGAGTTCTCCCAACTGCTCGACATCTTCCCTCTCGCCATCCGGCAGGCGCTCGTCCGTCTCGACAACGTCGAAGACATCATTGAAGTCGTCCTCGATTTAGGGCGTCCGCCCGAGGCGCGTTTCGAACACGATTTCACATATCTTTCCGACACGCCGGTAACGCACGAAGACATCGCTGCGGTGTGCTCGCGGATTTCGTCGTTCGGCGCGGACAACCGCGCCGGCATCGAGCAAACCCTTCATCGGATCAGCGCGATTCGCAATCGTACCGGGAAGATCGTCGGACTTACGTGCCGGGTCGGGCGCGCGGTGTACGGCACGATCGACATCCTGCTCGACGTCCTGCGCAGCGGGCAATCGATCTGCCTGCTCGGGCGCCCGGGTGTCGGCAAAACCACGATGCTGCGCGAATGCGCGCGGATTCTTTCCGAAGACCGCAAGCGCGTCGTGATCGTCGATACGTCTAACGAAATCGCCGGCGACAGCGACATTCCCCATCCGGGCATCGGGTTGGCGCGCCGGATGCAGGTTGCCGACCCGGGGCTGCAGCACGCGGTCATGATCGAAGCGGTCGAAAATCACATGCCCGAGATAATCGTGATCGACGAAATCGGCACCGAAGCCGAAGCAACTGCGGCGCGCACGATCGCCGAACGCGGCGTGACGCTGATCGGCACGGCGCACGGACAAACCCTCGAGAACCTGTTAATGAATCCGACGCTGTCCGACCTCGTCGGCGGAATCAGCGCCGTCACGCTTTCCGACGAAGAAGCGCGCCGTCGCGGTACGCGCAAGACCGTTCTCGAGCGGAAAGCTCCGCCGACGTTCGACGTCGTCGTGGAAATCCACGACCGCGACCGTCTCGCGATTCACAAGAACGTGGCCGACGTGATCGACGCGCTGCTGCGCGGCTATCAGCCGCAGCCAGAGATCCGCCAGCGCCAGCCGAGCGGCGAGGTTACGGTCGTTCAAGAGGCGGACACCGAGTCGATGCCGCAGCTCGCCGAAGCCTACGAACACGCCCACGACGCCGAAGAGCGCGAACGGCCGCTGTCGATCTTTCCGTATGGGGTTTCGCGCAATAAGATCGAGCGGGCGATCCATAACCTGCGCGTCAACGCGTCGATCGCGCGCACGTTCGACGATGCCGACGTGGTGCTCACGCTCAATACGCTCGAGCGCAAGCAGCAGCCCAAGCTCAAGCAGATCGCGTCGGACAACGTGCCGATCTACTCGATCAAGACGAATACGACGACGCAGATCCAAACGGCCCTGCGCGACGTATTCAACCTCGGGTCGATCGATCACGAGGAAATCGCGCTGCGCGAAGCCGAGGAGGCCGTCTATCAGGTTCTGCTCACGAACCAGGCGATCGAGCTGTCGCCGCAGACGTCGTACGTTCGCCGGATGCAGCACCAGCTGGCCGAACGCTATCGTCTGCAGTCGCGCAGCACCGGTCTCGAACCGAACCGGCGGGTCCGGATTTTCAAGAACGCGGAGTGAACGAATCGCGATTCGGCCGGGCGCCCGCGTTCGTGACCGTCGAAGGAATCGAAGCGAGCGGCAAGAGCACGCTCCTGGCTGCGTTGGCCGACCGGTTTCGCCGCGCCGGAGTCGATCCATTAGTCACGCGCGAGCCCGGGGGCACTCCGCTGGGTGATGCCGTCCGGGCGATCTTCCTCGACCGTTCGGTCGCCATCTCGGCACTGACCGAAGCGCTGCTGATCAACGCCGCCCGCGCCCAGCACGTCGCCGATGCGATCCGGCCCGCGCTCGCCGCCGGACGCGTGGTACTGTGCGACCGATACG
>DATCGB010000340.1:0-3787 GCA_036509155.1 Candidatus Tumulicola sp.
CAGCGCGCGATCGTTGGTAATCGCGACCCCGCCGACCACGTCGCTGTGACCGCCGATGTATTTGGTCGTCGAATGCACGACCACGTCGGCGCCTAGCGCGAGCGGCTGCTGAAAGTAGGGCGTCGCAAACGTGTTGTCGACGACGATCGCCGGCTGGCGTCCGGCCGCGGTCGGGTCGAGCGACGCGCGCAGGCTCGCGATCGCGCGGATATCGATCAGCTTGAGCAGCGGGTTGGTCGGCGTTTCGACCCAAAACATTTTGGTGTTCGGCTTGACGGCGGCGCGCACGGCGGCCAGGTCGCTCATATCGACGTACGTGAACTCCAGCCCGTAGCGCGTGAGGACTTGCGAGAAGAGCCGGTACGTCCCGCCGTAGAGGTCGTCGGTGACGATCGCATGATCGCCGGCGGCGAGCACGTTAAGCACGGCCGCGGTGGCGGCCATGCCGCTGGCGAAGGCGCTCGCGAACTCTCCGCCTTCGAGGGATGCCAACTGCCGCTCCAGCGCGACTCGCGTCGGATTGATGGTCCGGCTATAGTCGTAGCCTTTATTGACGCCGACGCGATCCTGCGTATAGGTGGAGGTTTGATAAATCGGCACGATCGTCGCGCCGGTCGCGGGATCGGCTTCTTGACCGACGTGAATCGCCTTCGTCGAGAACTTCACGGGCGCACGGACTCGGAGCTGGTCGACAGGAAGCTGATGATGTCTTGGCGCGTCAGGACGCCGATCGGTTCGCCGTCGTCGGTGACGACGATGGCCGGATTGGCCAGCGTCAGAAGTTTGTAGGCTAGTTCGATTTCATCGAACTGTTCGAGCATTGGAAACGCGCGGCCCATGACCTCGCTGACCGGTTGGTGGAGGATGTCGGCGTGATCGAAGACCGCCTGCATGACGCCGACGTCGTTGACGCTGCCGACGTGCTCGCGGTCGCGCATCACCGGAATCTGCGAGATTTCGTACTTGCGCAGCAGATCGAGCGCGGTTTTGACGGTGTCGTCGTATTGGACGGTAATTAGCGACGGCAGCGGAGACTTGGCACGCAGCACGTCGCCGACCGTCGCGCGCCGCTTAGCGTCGGCCAGAAAGCCGTTGGCGATCATCCAATCGTCGCTGAAAATCTTCGACATGTAGCCGCGTCCCGAATCAGGGAAGATCACGACGACGACCGCATCGGGCGGCAGCGTCTTGGCCAGCTTGACCGCCGCAACCCCCGCCGTTCCCGACGAGCCGCCGACCAGCAGACCTTCTTCGCGGGCGATTCGCCGCGCGAGCAGGAACGAATCGCGATCGGAAACGCGGATGATTTCGTCGATGACGCGCAGATCGACGGTCTCGGGCAAATAGTTCATGCCGATGCCTTCGACCGCATACGACCGCGGGATATCGCCGGAATAAATCGACCCTTCGGGATCGGCGCCGACCACGTGAATGTTGGGATTGCGCTCCTTGAGAAACCGGGCCGTTCCGGAAATCGTGCCGCCGGTACCGATGCCGGCCACGAAGTGGGTGACCGTGCCGCGCGTTTGCTCCCAAATCTCGGGTCCGGTGGTGTGGTAGTGGGCTTCGGGATTGAACTGGTTGTGAAACTGATTGGGCTGAAAGGCGCCCGGAATTTCCGCCGCCAAGCGATTGGCTACGCCGTAGTACGACTCGGGCGAATCGGCCGGTACGTTGGTCGGCGTAATCACGACGTCGGCGCCGTAGGCGCGCAGCAGGTCGATCTTTTCCTTCGACATCTTGTCGGGCATAACCAGAATGCAGCGGTAACCGCGAATTGCCGCCGCCATCGCGAGGCCCGTGCCGGTGTTGCCGCTGGTTGGTTCGACGATCGTCCCGCCCGGCTTGAGCAAGCCCCCCTTTTCGGCCGCATCGAGCATGGCAATCGCCGGGCGGTCCTTGACGCTGCCGCCCGGATTGACGTACTCGACTTTGGCGAGCACGAGGCATTCGGCGCCGTCGGTGACTTTGTTGAGCTTGACGAGTGGCGTGTGCCCGATGGCCTCAAGGGCATTTTCGCAGTATGCGGGACCGATCGCGCGGTCCGATCGGGCGGTGGTGGGCATAGGAGCGGCGGCTTCAGCGTGGCGAACAGGTTTACCTATGAAATCGCTCGGGCGCAGCGCGCTGGCCGCATTCGTCCTGCTGATCGCGGCGGCAGCGTGCAACAACGACGCATTGCCGCCGGCCTCCGGTTTTACCACGGTTCACGGAACCGTCGTCGACGCCGCAAATACGCCCGTCGCGGGCGCGGTCGTGACGATCGACACCCTGCTGACCGCGACGACCGATGCCGGCGGAAAGTTTTCGATCGACAAAGTTCCCAGCGGCATCGTCGACTACACGGTTCAGGCCACCGGTTATACCGTGCTCTCGTCGACGACCAACGTCGAACCCGGCAAGCCTTTCGAGCTCGACCTTACGCTCGCCGCGCCGACCGGTCACTGATGCGATAGGCGCTGGCCGGCTTCATCAGTGTGGCGCGATCCGCGACCGCGCGGTCGATGACCGAGATGACGGTCGCGGCCAGACGATCGGGATCGTGCCGCACGGTGTCGGTTTCGCTGATCACTCCGGCGCGAACGGGATCGACGCCCATTGCGGAGATGCGCTCGGCGTCGGGCCGGACCGGAACCTGGCCTTCCTGGGCATAGGCCGCAACCAGCCGCGACGGCGCTTCGTCGTTGACGACCACGTAATCGCACACGCGCTCGCCGGCGCTGTCGAACAGCGCCCGAACGTGATCCGCGGCGGTCATGCTGTCGGTTTCGCCCGGCTGGGTCATCACGTTGCAAATGTAGAGCTTTACCGCGTGCGCGTGGGCGACTTCGTGCGCGACTCGCGCGACCAGAAAGTTCGGAAGAATCGAGGTATAGAGCGATCCCGGGCCGAGCACGATCGCGTCGGCATCGCGAATCGCCGCAATGACCTCTTCGAGCGGGTCGGCCGTCGGCGGTTCGAAAAAGACGCGTTTGATCGGCCGCGTCGCCAGCGAAATTTTCGTCTCGCCCTCGACGATGCTGCCGTCGTCGAGTTCGGCGCACAGGCGAACCACGCCGAGCGTCGCGGGGAGCACGCGGCCGACGATATTCAAAACGCGGCTCGACTCCTTAATGGCCTTATCGAAGTTCCCGGTGATGCCGCTCATCGCGGCCAAAAACAGGTTGCCGAACGAGTGGCCGCTCAGCCCTGCGCCTTCGGTGAAGCGAAAACGGAACAAGTCGGTAACCAAGGCTTCGTCGTCGGCCAGCGCGACCAGGCAGTTGCGCACGTCGCCGGGCGGCAAGACGCCCAGCTCCTTTTGTAAACGTCCCGACGAACCGCCGTCATCGCTAACGGTAACGACCGCCGTGAGGTTGCTGGTACGCCGCTTGAGGCCGCGTAACAAGGTCGAGAGTCCGGTTCCACCGCCGATCGCCACGATCTTGTACCCCTGCTGCAGGCGCATGCCGGTAATGGCGGCGCGCAAGCCCTGCGGTCCAGGCCCGCGCGCGATCCGGGCCAGCGATCGCAGCCACATCCGCATCCCGATCGCGGTCAGTGCGATGCCGGCAATCCCGAGAATCCACGTCAAATACGCGGGCTGGAAATAATCGTCAACGATGTCGTCCAGGATTTCGTTGACGTGAATCCCGGTGCCCTCGGCAACCAGCCAGCGCCCGATCGCATCGAGCAGCAGCGCGATTCCCAAGATGGCCAAAAGCGCCCAGCGTTTGATCTTGAGGCCGGGCAGAAACCACTGCAGCCATCCGACGAGGCGCTTACTCACGGTCGGCCGCGATCGCGC
>DATCGB010000341.1:0-9305 GCA_036509155.1 Candidatus Tumulicola sp.
GCCTTCGTCGACCGACGTATATTGCCGGTCGGGCATCGGCGAGCGGCGCGGCGGCAGCGGGCGCGTGGAGCGGCGCACCTGCGTGGGCGCGTCGTCTTCGATGCGGTACGCGGCCACGTTCGGGCGCTCGCGCGCTTCGCGCAGGGCGGTCGCGAGATCGCTGGCCGAAGCGAAGCGATTTTCCGGACTCTTTTGCAGCAGCCGGTTGACGATCGCGGCCAGCGCCGGGCTAACCCCGAGATCGCGCGTATCGATCGTCGGCACCGGGTCGCCGATGTGTTTGAGCGCGACCGTGACCGGCGATTCGCCCGAAAACGGCAGCGTGCCCGTAAGCATTTGATACAGCACGACGCCCAGGCTGTAGAGGTCGGAGGTTTCGTGCAGCTCGTGGCCCTGCGCTTGTTCGGGTGAAATGTAATACACGCTGCCCATGACCAAGCCGGGTTTGGTGAGCGTCATCGTTTGCGCCGAGACGGCGCGCGCGATGCCGAAGTCGGAGAGCTTCACGACGTCGTCTTTGGTAACCAGGATGTTGGCCGGCTTGATGTCGCGATGCAGCAATCCGGAGCGGTGCGCGTAGGCGAGACCGCTGGCAATTTGCGTGGCATAGTCGAGCGCGACCGGCTCGGGCAGCTTGCCGTCGCCCGCGATAATTTCGGCCAGCGACGGTCCGTCGACTAGTTCCATGACGATGAAATACGTGTCGCCCTCGCGCCCGACGTCGTACGTGTTCACGATGTTCGGGTGCGACAGGCGCGCCGCCGACTCGGCTTCCTGATAGAACCGCCGGACGAACTCTTGGTCGGCGGCGTATTGCTCGCGCAGCACTTTGATTGCGACGCGCCGCCGCAGGACGGTATCGGTTCCGCAGTAGACGGTCGCCATGCCGCCCTCGCCCAGCTTGCTGTCGAGTCGGTAGCGGTTGTTGAAGATGCGTTCCTCGATCAACTCCGCAGATTCTCCAGCGCAGTCCGTAGCACGTCGCGTGCGATCGGCGCGGCGTAGGTCGCTCCGTAGCCGACGTTCTCGACGACGATCGCAACCGCGACGCGCGGGTGTTCGGCCGGCGCGAAGGCGACGAACCATGCATGCGAGCGGCCCCGCGGATTGGTCGCCGTTCCGGTCTTGCCCGCGACGGTCACATGCGGCAGCGCCGCCGGCGTTCCGGTCCCGCGGGCGACGGTGGCGATCATCATCTTGGTAACGTTCGCGGCCGTCTGCTCGGATACCGGGTTTGCGAGGGCGCTTGCGGTGAAGACGCTGGCGGGCACGCCGTTGCGTAGGATTTGCCGCACGACGAACGGCCGCGGCTCGGTGCCGGCGTCGGCAACCGTCGAGACGATCAACGCCATCTGCAGCGGGGTCATCAGCAGCGCTCCCTGGCCGAAGCCCATCTGGGCGAGTTCGCCGGGGACGATGTCCGCTTGGGGCGGCACGGACGCCCGCTGGGCCGGCAGTTGGAAGTCCAGCGAATCGCCGATTCCCCAGCGGCCGAGATACCGATAAAATGCGTCGGTGCCCATCTTCAGTGCGATCTGCGCGAAGTCGACGTTGCTCGATAGCGCAAATGCTCGCGTCAGATCGCCGTACCCGGTCGCCTCGCTTTCGTTGTCGTGCAGCGTGAAGTTTCCGATGACCAGATACCCGGGGTCGTCGAAATGCGAATCCATCGTGACCGTCTCGTTCTCCAACGCGGCGGCCGCCGTGAAGACCTTAAACGTCGAGCCGGGTGGGTATAAGCCATCGAGCGCACGGTTGAGCAACGGGCTCTGCGAGTCGGAGTTGAGCGTGGAAAACTCGGCGTCGAAGTCGTTGGGGTCGTAGCTCGGAACGCTCGCGATCGCCAGCACGGCGCCGCTGCGGGGGTCCAGAACGACGCCCGCGGCGCGCGGATACTTGGCGAGCAGATCGTAGAGCTGCGCCTGCACCGGCGCAACGATGGTCGTGACGACGTCGGCTCCGCGCGACACGACGGTTTCGCCGCGCAGCGCCGCCCCGATTGCCTGCAGTTGCGCGGCCGGATCGCCGGTCGTGTCGGGCGGCGTCAGCGCCCGATCGAACGCGTCTTCGATGCCGCTGGTTCCGTAACGAACCGACACGTAGCCGACGGTTTGGGCTAAAGCCGCACCCATCGGATAACGCCGCGCGTTCCCGGTGGTCTGCGCGAGCACCGTGCCGTCGGTGGCGAGAATCCGGCCGCGGTGCGCGGCGAGCAGCGCGTGTCGCGGATTTTGCGGTCGCGCGGCAATCGCCGGCCCGGCGATCAGTTGGACGTACGCCTGGCGCCCCGCCAGCCCGAGGAAAAGCAGGAGGAAGACCGCCGAGAGGCTGCGGACGGCGCGATTGGTCACGTCGTCTCGGCGGTTTCGCGAAGGACCGTAAACCCGCCCTCGGTGCGCACGGCCAGATGCGGCCGTTGCGAATCGGCCGCCAGCACCACGTTGATGGCCGTCCGGGCGGTGGCCTCGTCGAGTGCGTTGAGCATCAGCACGACCTCGACGCCCACCTCGGTCAGCAGCCCGGCCGCGACGTACGCCGCCGCCGGCAGCGTTTCAAAGTGGCGCTCTTCGTACGGACCGTTGTGCCACGGACCGCGCCGGCCGAAGACCTGCGCGTGATAATCCCAGGCGCACAACTGCTTTTCTTTCCACACGAACTCGTCGCGTACGCACAGCCGTCGACAGGCCGCGCACGCCAGCACCGTCGCCGGCGGATGCGCCAACGCGTCGGCGATTTCTTCGGGTACGTCCTCGATGTTGAGAACGGCGGCTTCATCGACGACTTCGGGAAGCGGCGCCTGCCAGCCGATCCGCGCCAGCAGTTCCACGTCCCGCATCGGGGCGATGAACGCTCGCTCGTCCTCGGGCGGGAAGGTGCGGTCGGCCCAATCGAACAGCCCGGTCAACGCGATCCCGACGTTTTGCCAGGCGTCGCCGGTGACGGCACCGATCGGGGTCCACGCGACCGGAATGAGCCGCGCCGTGATCGCACCGCCTTCGGTTCGAAAACTGTTGACGACGGCCAACGTGCTGCCGTTTCCGCCCAGCACGAAGACGCGCGGTTCGTCGCGCAGGTCGAGCGCTAAAATTCGATCGTCGCCGGCGCGCTGCTGCGGTACTCTTGAAGACTCCGCGGCGGACCCGCCGTGCTTGCGAGGGCCTCCGCGAGCGCCCGAGCCGTATCCAGACTGGTCAAACACGCAATACCCGCTTCCACCGCGGCGCGGCGAATCTTATAGTTATCGGAAATTTCGCGCGAGCCCTTCGCATCGTTGATGACCAGATCGACGCCGCGCGCGGCGATCAGGTCGAGAACGTGCGGCGACCCGTCGGCAATCTTGTTGATCCGCTGCGTCGATATGCCCGCGGCTTCGAGCACGGCGCGCGTTCCGGGCGTCGCGACCAGCGTGTGACCCAGTTGCGCGTAGCGGCGCAATACCGGCACCGACTCCAGCTTCTCTTCGTCGGCGATCGACACGAGGATTCGGCCGCCGCTGCCCGGCAGCCGCACGCCCGCGGCGACGAATCCCTTGAACAGTGCGCCCGCGAAGGTTGCGTCGATGCCGAGCACTTCGCCGGTCGACTTCATCTCGGGCCCGAGAATCGTCTCGACGCCGCGCATCTTCGAAAACGAAAACACCGGCACTTTCACGACGACGTAAGGCACGTGCGGATGCAGCCCGACGCCGTACTCCATGTCGCGCAGCTTTTCGCCAAGCGCGATTCGCGTCGCGGCGGCCACGATGTTGACGCCGGTGGCCTTTTGAATGATCGGGACCGTGCGGCTGGCCCGCGGATTGGCTTCGATGATGTAGAGCGTCCCGTCGTGGACGACGAACTGAATGTTGATGATCCCGCGAATCCCCAGCTCGCGCGCGATCGCCGAGGTCGCATCGGCGATGCGGCCTTCCATGGCCGCGTCGATGGTTTGCGCTGGATACACGCCGATTGAATCGCCGGAATGGATTCCGGCCCGCTCGACGTGTTCGAAGATGCCGGGAATCATCACGTCGTCGCCGTCGAAAACGGCGTCGACCTCGACTTCCAAGCCGCGCAGATACCGGTCGACCAGCAAGGGCGCGTCGGGCAGAATCGGGGGCGCCGATTCGGCATATGAAGCGAGCTGACCCTCGTTATAAACGATTTCCATCGCGCGCCCGCCGAGCACGAATGACGGCCGAACCAGGACTGGAAAGCCGAGTTCGCGCGCGATCGCACGCGCGTCGCGGAAGCTGCGGGCCGCCTTTCCTTCCGGGCGAGCCACGCCCAGCCGCGCGAGCGCCGCATCGAATTGCTCGCGGTCCTCAGCCATATCCAACGAGCGGCGGTCGCTGCCGACGATCGGCACGCCTCGCGCGCTCAACTCGGCGGCCAGATTGATTGCGGTCTGTCCGCCGAAGGCGAGCATGACGCCGCGCGCGCGGGTGGCGCGATACGCCGCCTCGACTTCGTCGGCACCGGGGGGTTCGAAGATCAGCACGTCGGAGATGTCGAAGTCGGTCGACACCGTCTCGGGGTTGTTGTTGACGACGACCGGCGAATACCCGGCCGCGCGCAGCGCCCAGGCGGCGTGCACGCAGCTGTAGTCGAACTCGATGCCCTGCCCGATCCGAATCGGTCCGCTGCCGACGACCACGACGGCTTCGTTGGGCGTGGGCCGCATTTCGTCGAGTTCGCCGCGCGAGAGATAATAGTAGGGCGATTTGGCCGGAAACTCGGCGGCCGCCGTGTCGACCATGCGAAACGCCGCCGGCGGCACGATCGCGCGGTGAAACTTCGCCGCGCGGCCGTCCACAGGGGCCAGCGATTCGACGACGTTGGTAGCGTAGCCCCATTCTAAGGCTTGCGCGTAGTCCGCGTCGTTGGGATGGGTTCGTAAGCGTTCCTCGAGTTCGACCAGGTCGGCGAACTCGTCGAGCCAGAAGCGATCGATGCTGGAAAGTTCGTGGATCCGTTCGACCGTCGTGGCGCGGTCGTCGGCCAGATCGAGCGTGTCGGGGTACGCCGCGCGGCGCAGCATTTCGCACACCGCGAACAGCCGCTCGTTGGTCGGGCGGGCGACGACCGCTTCGAGTTCCGCCAGGCTCCACTGCATGAACGCGCCGGTAAGCGTTTCGCGTTTGAGGTCGAGGCCGCGAACGGCCTTGAGCAGGGCCGCGCGAAACGTCCGCCCGATGCCCATGGCTTCGCCGGTCGATTTCATTTGCGTGCCCAAGTGCGTGTCGGCGATCGGAAACTTATCGAACGGCCAGCGCGGGATCTTTACGACCACATAGTCGAGCGTCGGCTCGTAAGCCGCCGTGGTGATGCCGGTTACCGGATTGGGAATCTCGTCGAGCGTCTGGCCGAGCGCGATGCGCGTCGATATTTTTGCGATCGGATAGCCGGTGGCTTTGGACGCGAGCGCCGAACTGCGCGAGACGCGCGGGTTGACTTCGATGATCGCGTACTCGTTACGCGTCGGGTGCAGTGCGAACTGAATGTTGCATCCGCCCTGCACGTCGAGCGCGCGAATCACGTTGATGCTGGCCGTACGCAGCATCTGATAGTCGAGATCGGAAAGCGTTTGCGAAGGCGCCACGACGATCGAGTCGCCGGTGTGCACGCCGACCGGATCGATGTTTTCCATGTTGCACACGGTGATGCAGTTGCCGGCGCCGTCGCGCAGCACTTCGTACTCGATCTCCTTCCACCCCAGCAGCGACGTCTCGAGCAGGGCTTGGTGGATCATGCTGGCGGCTAGCCCGGCATCCAGCGTTGCGCGCAGCTGCGGCTCGTCGTAGACCACGCCGCCGCCGGTTCCGCCCAGCGTGTAGGCCGGGCGCACGACCAGCGGATAGCCCTTTTCACGCGCGAACGCGACGCCTTGCTCGATCTCGGTGACGATCGCGCTTTCGGGCACGGGTTCGCCGATCTCGATCATCTTGCGTTTGAAACGGTCGCGATCTTCGGCCAGTTTGATCGTTTCGACCGGCGTGCCGAGCAGCTCGACGCTGTACCGCTCCAGGACGCCGGCGTCGTCGAGTTCGACGGCCAGGTTCAGGCCGGTTTGACCGCCGAGCGTCGGAAGCAGCGCGTCGGGCCGCTCGCGCGCGATAACCTGCTCGACCGACGCGACCGTCAGCGGCTCGAGGTAGACCGCGTCGGCCACCTCGGGATCGGTCATGATCGTCGCCGGATTGGAGTTAACGAGGATGGTGCGATGACCTTCGTCGCGCAACGCGCGGCACGCCTGAACGCCGGCGTAGTCAAACTCGGCAGCTTGACCGATGACGATCGGTCCCGACCCGATGACCAATACGTTCCGGCGCGGCATGCTCGGGCGGTTTCATTAGCCCGGCGAGACGGCGAGTCCTGGGCTATACCGCCACGCCGACCGGCGCCTTGGCGCCCTTGGTGGCTTCGGGAACCACGCGGTCGAGGCGCGGCTCGAAGACGCGCTTCATGCGGGCGAGTCCGTCAGACGCCCACTTCGCCAGCGCCGGAACTTGCGAATCGTCCTCGCGACTGACCCCGATGTGATTCATCGTCACGATCTGACCCCGTCGCTCCGAACTGAAATCCCATTCCAGGTCGGCCCCGCCGAGGGCAGATTCGATGTCCCGTTTTTCGGCGCGCAGCCGGTCGAATATCGCGCGGTTGAGGTCGGCGTCGGGGAACGTAATCCAGAGACCGATTCGCAGAATGCTGCGCGAAAACGCGGTGCCGTAGCGAACGCCCCCGTGTGAGGTGTGGAGCATGACCTCGGACCGCGGCCGCGCCGCCGGAAGCTGCGGGAACGTGCCGGCTTCGCGCAGCGCCGCCAGCAGCGCTTCGCTGACGAACTTCGGGACTTTAAAGCCGCGAAACGCGAATCAAACCCTACGAACGCTCGCTAGGACACCCTTCCGACACGACCACAGCCATGGCTCGCGCCTAGGGCTGCAGTCGTGCGATCCGCCAGCCGATGCCGTGGCGGACGTATTCAAAGCGGTCGTGCATGCGGTTGGGGCGGCCTTGCCAGAACTCAAAGCGGGCGGGGGCGATCAGATAGCCGCCCCAGGAATGCGGCCGCGGGACGGCTTCGTGCGCGAAGCGTTGCTCGAAGTGCTCGAACCGTTGTTCGAGAATGTCGCGCGACTCGATCGGTTCGCTCTGCTCGGACGCCCACGCGGCGATCGCGTGTCCGCGGGGCCGCGCGGCGAAGTATTCGTCGGACTCATCCTCGGAAAGCCGCGCGGCCGTTCCCTCGACGCGCACTTGCCGTTTGAGAACGGGCCAGTGCGCGACGGCGGCGACGTACGGATTGTCGGTCAGCTCGTGTCCCTTGCGGCTGAAATACGACGTGTAAAAGCGCAACCCGCGATCGTCCAACCCCCGCAGCAGAACCATCCGGGCCGACGGGCGGCCGGCCGCATCGGCCGTCGCCAAGCAGATGGCGCTCGGTTCGGCCATCCCGGCCGCGGCGGCGTCGGCGATCCAGCGTGCCAGCCGGGCGATCGGGTCGGCCTCGAAATCGTCGTTCACGGATAGCGTCCCAGGCCCAAGCCCGTGAGGAAGGCGGCCAGCATGCCGAGCGCGCCGGCAACCGCAAAGCCGAGCGACGCGTCGACCGTCCGGCGTTCTAACGACGTGACGCGTCCGAGGTGCGCGAGCGCGTCGTGCAGTTGGGCCGCGTTCTCAGCGCGCGCGTACGCGCCGCCGCTCGCGTCGGCATAGCCGCGCAAGGCCTCTTCGTCGATCGTCGCGATGTCGGTCGTACCCGGAATAATCCCCCCGTTGGGCGTTCCGATGCCGACGGTATAGACCGGAATCCGGTGCGCGCCCAGCCACTGCGCGACTTCCATTGGATCGACGCCGGCGGTATTAACGCCGTCGGTGATGAGAATTACGACGCGGTGTCCGCGATCCGAAAAATTCTGCGCCGCCAGCTGAAGCGCGTCGCCGGTCGCGGTTGCGCCGTTGGGCATCGGCAGATCGTCGAGCGCGGCCGAGACCTGCTCGCGATCGGCGCTGAGCGGCTGCACGACCGCCGCCGATCCGGCGAAGGCAATGATGCCGATTTTGGTGCCTGGCGGCGTCTCCGCGATAAATGCGCGGGCGGCCGCGGTGGCCGCTTGCGCGCGAGTCGGGGTGACGTCCGTCGATGCCATCGATCCGGACGTATCGATGCACACGAACACCTGGCCGTCGCGGGCCGGCAGCGGTACGCTCAGGTGCGGCCCCGCGATAGCCAGCAACGCGCTGCCCAGCGCGACTAGCCACAGCGCCTGCAGCGCGCGCGGAATCCAGGTCCGTGGTTTGACGGCGGCGGAAAAAAATTCGACGCTCGAATAGGCCAGGTCGCGGTCGGTCGCGCGCCGCGTCAACCGGTCGTACAGCAGCGCAAACGCGAGCAACGCGACGGTCCCGATGACCAGCCACAGCGGGCGGTCGAAGGTCATCGCGCGCGCACCTCGGCGGGCTGCAAGCCGAACGCCCTTGCCAACGATGCGCCGCCGTCGTCTTCGGTCAGCACTCCGGTGCGCCAGTTGGCGCGGCCGAACCGCGCCAGCAGCGTCGCTTCGCGTTCGCGCACGGCCCGCCGGAACGCGTCGCGTTCGCGCCGCCCAACGTAGGCCCGCAGCCGTCCGCCTTCGGCACCGCGCAGGCGGACGACGCCGCCCAGCGGCAGCTCGTCGTGCCACGGATCGCGCGCCACCAAGGCGGTGCAGTCGAAGCGCGCGCCCAGTTCCGCCAGCAGCGAATCGAGGTTCGCGTCGAGATCGTACCAGTCGCCGATCGCCAGTAGGGCGGTCCCGCGCGGTAGCGCGCCGCGCGCGACGCGAAAGGTTTGGGTCGCGTCGAATGGCGCGTCGCTGGTTACGATCGAAGCGACGATGGCGTGCGGCATGCGCTGCAGGGAGGGCGGCGTAATCGCGTCGGCGCCGACGCGCAGGCACCGGTCGTCGACGGTCGCGGCCCCGAACCACGCGCCGGCGGCCTCGCGCGCGGCGGTCAGCAGCGGGCGCCGCCGCCCGACCCGCATTGAGGCCGAGCAGTCGACGATCGCGGCTAGCGTTAGCGCGACGTCTTCGAGGATGACGCGCGTTTGCAGGTCGCCCGATCGAGCGGTCGCGGCCCAATCGATCCGCCGCACGTCGTCGCCCGGCACGTACCCGCGCAGTTCCACGAACTCGTAGCCGTCGCCGCGATAGATCGTCGGCGAGCCCGGTCCGAGGTTGCGCGGACGGCGTTTCCCGCGCAGCAGCGCGTCGCGTACGTTCATCGCAGCCGTCGCTACGGCGCGGGGATCGCGGCGACCAACGCGTCGATCGTCCGATCCGC
>DATCGB010000342.1:0-2571 GCA_036509155.1 Candidatus Tumulicola sp.
CCCAGCG
Organism: Candidatus Tumulicola sp.; assembly: GCA_036509155.1. GTDB lineage: Bacteria > Vulcanimicrobiota > Vulcanimicrobiia > Vulcanimicrobiales > Vulcanimicrobiaceae > Tumulicola. The sequence continues at coordinate 8 of DATCGB010000342.1, forward strand.
CCGTCGAGGGGTGCCCGGACGTCCCGGTCATACCCGCTGGGACGCCGTTCCCGTCGGGGCGGGCTTTGGCGCTGTTTTCGCAGACTGCGCCGCCGTGGTCGAAAGTCCGAATGGTTTCGCTCCCGACTTCGCTGGGAACGCGCGTGCGCGCCTACGGCTTCTCGAGCCGCAAAGGCTACGCGATGATCTTTTTTAACAATACGCTGGTCTCCATCGCGGTTACGGCAAAGATCGACGGCAGCTCGCGAACGGCGTTTCGCGCGGAGCTAGCAACCTACGGCAAGGCGCAGTACGACGAGTCCAAACAGAATCGCTGGGTGGGGCCGGTGACGCAGGAGCTGGGTGCCGTCTCGTCAAGCGTATCCCTGACGCTTTCGCCGTACAGTATGACGGCGCTGACGCTTCGCTAGACACACTTTCATCGAAGGAGAACATCGTGCAACTCGGGATGATCGGACTCGGCCGGATGGGCGCCAATATGGTTCGCCGCTTGATGCGCGCCGGACACACCTGCGTCGTTTACGATCGCAATGCGGATGCCGTGAAAGAACTGGCTGCCGACGGTGCGACCGGAGCGGCGTCGCTGCAAGAGTTCGTGCAGAAGCTCGAGCAGCCGCGTGCGATCTGGCTCATGGTTCCCGCCGGCGTAGTCGATTCGAGCTTGAGCGAGCTGACGCCGCTGCTGGCGAAAGGCGATGCGGTGATCGACGGCGGAAACTCGTACTACGTGGACGACATCCGTCGCGCGAAGACGCTGCGTGAGAAGGGGCTCGACTACGTCGACGTCGGCACGAGCGGCGGCGTGTGGGGGTTGGAGCGCGGCTACTGCATGATGATCGGCGGGCCCGACGCGACGGTCACGCGCTTGGATCCGATCTTCAAAACCTTGGCCCCCGGAATCGGCGACATCGCGCGCACGCCCGGTCGCGAATCGGCCGGTGGAACGTCCGAACTCGGATACTTGCATTGCGGCGGAAACGGTGCCGGTCACTTCGTCAAGATGGTGCACAACGGCATCGAGTACGGCATGATGGCGTCGTACGCCGAAGGCCTTGGGATTTTGCGTTCGGCGAATATCGGCAAACAGAAGCAAGAGGTCAACGCCGAGACGACGCCGCTGCGCGATCCGGAGCTCTATCAGTACGATCTCAATCTTCCCGACATTGCCGAAGTATGGCGCCGTGGCAGCGTGATCGCCTCGTGGCTCCTCGACCTTACCGCGAGCGCGCTGATCGAAGATCAGCAGCTCGCGAAGTTCGAGGGACGCGTTTCCGACTCAGGCGAAGGCCGCTGGACGATCAAAGCCGCGATCGACGAAGCCGTTCCGGCGCCCGTGCTTACGACCGCACTCTACGAACGGTTTGCTTCGCGCGGCGAAGCCGAGTTTCAAGATAAGCTCCTCTCCGCCATGCGATACGAATTCGGCGGTCATCTCGAGCAGAAATAGAAAATGAACGGTAACTCGCTGAAGGGATGATGCAGATATCGGGCGCTATTGCGCAGCTGCGGACGACGGACCTCGTAGAGTCAATACGCTTTTACACAACAAAAGTCGGTCTGACGCTTGAGTTCCAGTACGAGGACTTCTACGCCGGTATTCGGGCCGGGAATCAGCTCTTTCACCTAAAACTTGTAGACCAAAAGGACCCTTCAATCGATTTTGTGGACAAGGGCGAGCACTTCCACCTTTACCTCGAAACAGACGACGCGGCAGCCGCGGCAGAAGCACTGAAGAGAAATGGGGTTCGCCTTGTTAAAGATGTGCATGAAACCGCCTGGGGGACGAGAGAGTTCGCCATCAACGACGATCAAGGGCACACGTTGTATTTCGGCGAGAGGCGATGAGCTCAGATTCGTCTTCGACGAAGGCGCGTCTTGTCGCCGAGGGCCGCGAAGAGCGGCGCGGCCTCGGCGAGCTTTACGGCGTTCACGCGGGTGCGAGCGCGAGGTACTTTTCGATGAGGGCGGTTTGCGTCGCCCAACCTTCGCCGTTGGCCTCAAACGCGTCGGCCCGGCGCGCGAGCGGGATCGAATCGAAGCCGGTCTCGACGATCGTGAGCAGCGTTCCGCCCGGTGCTTCTTCGAGATCGAACGTGACGAGCGTCATCGCATAGCGGCCGAGGGCTTCGGATGGTTGATCCAGGCGCCGCTTGGGAAAAGCCGACCTATGGAAAAGACCACGACCGGCAAAGCGTTCCCGACCGATGAGAGCGGCGAGATCTTTCAGGCCGATTTGACTGAGGAGTTAATCCCGTCCCCTGCGCATCGCGAGGAAGCCGCACACGACCTCGATATGGACGGCGAACAGGTCGATTCTCAGGCCGGCGACGATTTTATGCGCCGCTTTCAAAAGTAGCCTGTTATTTCGATTGGTGCAGGAAGAGCTGGTTGCCGTCGGGGTCGCGTACGACTGAAATGAAGCACACCGGGGTCTCGAACGGATCGGTGGACTCGATGCCTTTCTGGGTAAGACCGGCTCGCATCGCGGTCATATCGTCGACCTCGACGGCAAACGACTGCGCGGTGCCGGGCGTGCCGAGTTGCGGGAAGTTGCCCACTCCGAA
>DATCGB010000343.1:0-5075 GCA_036509155.1 Candidatus Tumulicola sp.
CGAAGATTGCGGTGGGAAGCGGCGAGTGGCTGGGTCGCGGGCTGTATCACGGAACGCAGACGCAGCTCAGCTTCGTTCCCGAAAACTCGACCGACTTTATCTTTACGGTGCTGGCCGAGGAGTGGGGATTTGCCGGCGCAATCGGGCTGCTGCTGCTCTACACCATGCTGCTGTACGGGGGCGTTCGCAGCATGCTCGCGGCGCGCGACCGCTTCGGGTTTCTGCTGGCCGCCGGACTCGTCGGCATGTTCTTCTTCCACATTCTCGTCAACGTCGGCATGACCGTCGGCATCATGCCGATTACCGGCATTCCGCTGCCGTTCGTATCGTTCGGAGGCTCGGCGATCTTAACCGGATTTGCCGCCGTCGGCATCTTGCTCAATATTTATTCGCAACGCGACCGCGACGTCTTGGGGAACGCTTGAAACGCGGCCGTTCCTTACATCATCGGCTGGGCGCCGGCGCCGGCGGCGGCGTTGCGTTCGAGTCGATACACTCGGCTCTCGGGCAACTCGGCGACGAGCTGGTAACCGCGGTCGCTCAAACGTTCCGCGTGGACGGGCGTGTGGTAGAGGATCCATTCCGAACCGGCGTCGCGCCGTTCGGCTAGCCGGTCAAGCACCGCCTCGAGGGCTGTGCCGTCGAACGGATTGTAAAGGAAAACGACGAGATCGCCGCGCGGGAACTGGCGCCGGCGGGCGTCGGCGCGAATCAGCCGGACGTTGCGGCAGCGCGTCGCCAAGTCGTAGGCCTTGGCGACATTCTCCTTCGCAATCCCGGCCAGCCCGGGCGAGATCTCGATGCCGACTATTTGTTTGAACGGATATTCGCTGGCCAGCATCAGGGCGCGTCCCATCCCCGAGCCCACGTCGACGAACACCGACGTGCGGATGTCCGCGTCGGGTACCGCCGCCATCAGGGAGCGAAATGCCGGCACCGGCACCGCCTCGTAGTGGGTTGCGTGCGCGCCGGCGTCGCCGGTTGCGTCGGGGTCGAGATCGCTCAGGAAGAGGATGGCGTGCGTCGTGACGCCGTGATCCCGGTCGAATCGTCTTCCCGATGCGCGGTCGGATTTGGCCACCCCATGGTGTTCGACGCCGGCCGCCCGAAGTGCGTTTTTTGATGACCGGACGCATCGTCGCGTCCCGGCCTCCGGTCCCCAACCGGCGAACGCACGCTCGCCGCCCCGCCGGAAGCGGCCCGCCTGCGTGGCGTTTCGGTTGCTGCCGCGGGGGTTAGGTCAACCGTTCGCGGATGCGCCGGGCCACGCCGTCCCAGGTGTAGTATTCCTGTTGGCGCCGCCGTCCGTTACTCCCCATCTGGGCGCACATGACGGGATCCCGAAGCATTCGCAATAAGGCCGCCGCGAGACTCGCGGCGTCGTTGCGCGGAACGACGAGCCCCGCATCGGCTTCCGTGATAAGTTCGGGTAACGCACCGACCTCCGTGCCTACGCACGGCAGCCCGTAAGCTTGGGCCTCGAGAACCGAAATTCCGAACGGTTCCCAAATAGACGGCAACACGAAAACGGAGGCACGTGCGTACGCGGCGTTAATTCGCGCAATTCCGGCTTCGCTGCGCTTGGAAACGAAACCGAGATCGTCGACGCCGTCCGGCAACTCGTGTAAATCCTTGGCCCCGATTAGCGTTAGCGTAGCGTGCGGTAATGCGCGCCGAACGCCCTCGAAGGCTTGGAGAAGTACGTGCCCTCCTTTGCGCGCGAAGTCGCGGCCTACGAACAAGATGTTCGCTTCGTCGTACCGCTTCTCGCTCACGTCCGGCATCTCGGCGAGATTCATCCCGGCGCCTATCGGCTCGACCTTCGCCGCGTCGATCCCTAAATCGCGCACGAACGTATCGGCGCACCATCGGCTCATCGTAAACAGTACGTCGGTGTTTTCAAAAACTTGCGATTCGTAACGCAGAAGCGATCGCGTCAAAGACGACCGAAGATCGGCCCGTTCGGGATACGCCGTTACCATAGACTGCAGATTCGTATCGTTATACGAGACGGTACGTTTTCCCGGCCGGCGCGTAAAGTCGTAGAACGCCCCAAACTGCAGGATCGTGTCGTACGAATCGGCATCGAGCGTCGCGAGCTTCCGAAGACCATCGCGCGTGCGTAGCGATGCGCGCGCGACGTTTCCTCCCGCGCGAAACTTCCATTTTGCGAGATCCGGATGGAAAGTCAGGGCCCTGAGCGCTAGCGTTTCCGCGCGTCCAACCTTCGCGCCGAATGCCGCACGCAAGCATCCCTGACGCGCGAGGGCCTCGAAGAAGAACCGGCTGCAGCCGGACCACGTCTGCGCGTCAAACGGTTCGCCGTCGTAGACGAATCCGACGATGGACGGCGCACTGCGATCGCTCGGCAAAGTCCCACCTTTCCGCCGGTGCACCTTTGAAGCAGCGCGCCGCCAACCCTCTGATTATGCGGGTGGGTTCGTCCGCACCGCCGGCTTAAGGTTTGACGACGTCGTAGGAGTTCGGCGTGCACAGCCGGCCGGCGTACTTGTCGTCGGTCACGACCAGCGGCGACGCGCCCGGGTTGGCGGCCGAGAACGCCTGGGTGTAGATCGTCACGCCGGCGGGGAGCCGGGCGGCGGTACCGCGGGCGACGGCCCGATCGACGCGAGTCGTATCGTTCGTAGCGATCGCTTCGCGCAACGACCCGCAGTCGAAAGCGATGACGACCGCCGCTTTCGTGACGAGAACCGCCTGCGACGCCTCGACGAGCGTGTCGTCCGAAAGTTTGCCCCGATACGGGCTGCCGGCCAAATGCGAGGGCGAGGGCGGGCGCCCGCAGCCGGCGATCGCCAGCCCGAGGAGCGCCAAGGTCAAAGCCGCAGTGCGCCTGCCGATCGTTGCCATCGTGGGAAGGTCCGGTTCCGGAGGGACGGGAAAGGCCCCTCTGACCGGCAGGAGGCTTCGCGAAGACGCGAGACCCCGTCGGATGACTTTTTAGAGATTTCTTAAGGGCTGCCCGTCGCGACGCCAACGTCGCCCGCACGAGTGCCGATCCCGGGGTGAAATGAAAAACTCCGCCGGGTCGTGTCGCGGAGGATGAACGTCCGGCGCGCCGGACGCAGCCGGGAAGACGACTGAGGACAAATTTGTCGAGCGAGATATTGATCTCGAGCGACCCGTGGGAAAACCGGGTTGCCATTCTGGAGGACGGCGATTTAGCCGAACTCTACATCGAGCGCGAAGAAAAAGTTATCGGCTCGATTTTCAAAGGTAAAGTTCAAAACGTGCTGCCCGGAATGGGAGCGGCGTTCGTCGATATCGGCCTCGGCCGAAACGCGTTTCTGTACGTCGACGACATCAACAAGCAGCCCCTGAACATCGGCGACGTCGAAATCACCCAAGGGCACAGCGGGTTCACGATCGGCGAAAAGGTCAAGCGAGGCGACGATATTCTCGTCCAAATCGTCAAGGAACCGCGCGGCCTCAAGGGCGCCCGGATCTCGACGAACATCTCGCTGCCGGGTCGCTATCTGATTCTGATGCCGACCGGCAAATATTCGGGCGTTTCGCGAAAGATCGACTCCGCCCAGGAGCGCGATCGCCTCAAGGCGGTCATGAAGCGGATCCGTCCCGAGGGCATGGCGACGGTCGTCCGGACGGCTGCCGCCGGCGTCAGCGAAGCCGAACTGATCGCCGATCTGGGCGTCTTGATTCGCATGTGGCACGGCATTTTGGAGATGTACAAACGCGCCGCGTCGCCTTGGCTGCTGCACAAAGACATGAACCTGATCTACAAGGCGGCCCGCGACTTCATCACCGCCGACGTCGAACGCGTGCTGATCGACGACGAAGACGAGTACCGAAAGGTTCGCGACTTTCTGCAGCTGCTGGGACCGCAATATCTCGACCGCGTCGAATATTACAACTCGGGTCGTTCGCTGTTCGAGGACTTCCGAATCAACGACGAGCTGCAAAAGCTGATGAAGCCGAAGATCAACCTGCCGTCGGGCGGCTCGATCGTGATCGAGTCGACCGAAGCGTTGACGGTCATCGACGTAAACTCGGGAAAGTTTACCGGCGGACGGAATTTAGAAGACACGATTCTTAAAACGAATATCGAGGCGGCGCACGAACTCGCGCGTCAGGTCCGCCTGCGCGACATCGGCGGCATCATCGTCGTCGACTTTATCGATATGTCGTCGGAGGCCTCACGCAGCCGGGTCATCAAGACGCTCGAGGATGGTTTACGCCGCGACCGTACGCGCGCGACCATTCAGTCGTTCTCGAATCTCGGCTTGCTCGAGTTTACGCGCAAACGCATCGGAAAAGACCTCGGAGCCCAGCTCCGAGGCACGTGTCCCACGTGCTCCGGCATGGGCAGCGTGATGTCGTCGCAATCCGTGGCGATCGAAACGTTCCGTCACATTCGCAGCGATGCCGACGGTACGTACGCCGGCGACGTCGTCGCGTACGTCGCGCCGACCGTGGCGATGCAGATGGATTTCTGGTACGAAGACGAGTGTAAGGAGCTTTCGCAGGGTTTCGCCCATCCGATCCGCGTGCGCGTCGACCCGATGCTCCATCCGGAGAAATCGCGGATCGACCTCGTGCCCGAGTTTGTGGATTCGAAGGCCAGCGCGATCCGCGTCGGCGACGAGCACGACGTCGAACTGCTGCCCGGACGTCTGCCCAACGCGAACTCGACGGCTGCGGTCATCGAAAACCGCATCGTCGAAGTGGAAAATTCCGCCAACAACGCCGGCAACTCGGCGCGAATCCGGATTCTCGACGTCGACGACCAAGACGATTACGTGCTGGCCGAACTCGTTACCGCCGGCGTGGCGGCGGCGAAGAAGAAACGCCGGCGCGGGCGCGGCGGAAGGGCCGAGCTTACCGCCGCCGAGCAGGCGAAACAGCTTCGCGAGCTGGCGGAAGAGGCGGCCCATCAGGCGCAGTCGCGCCCGCCGATCGGCATCAGCAGCGTCACCGAAGAGGAAGAAGCCCAAGATAAAACGCTGATTGCGGAGCGGCGCGGCGAGAAGCAGGCCGACGCGATCGTGATCGCCGAGGGCGAAGTCAGGCAGAACGCCGAGGCCGGCGAAGTCGACGGC
>DATCGB010000344.1:0-4070 GCA_036509155.1 Candidatus Tumulicola sp.
AAACGAAGTCGGCGATGTCCGCCAGCGGAACGATCGTGCCGTCCTGCGCGCGGACGCGAACCCGCTTGAGGTCGTCGACCGTCGACCGGTCGGCCAGCGGAAACTGGACGCGCACGTCGACCAAACCGTTGTCGGTGCGGACCTTCGTGGCCACCGCGCCGTCGACGGCGAAGCGCGCGACCGCGGCGGCGTCGGCCGGCGCCACGCCCAGCACCTCGGCCTTGCGCGCGTCGACGTTGACGTTCAGGCGCGGCGCGGCCAGCTCGTTGCTCGTCTGGACGTTGACGCTTCCGGGCGTTTCGCGCAAGAACTGCGCGACCTTGTCGGCGGCCGGACCGATGGCGTCTTCGGGTCCCGAAAGCGAGTAGAAGATCGGCGTGCCCGAGCCGCCGCCGCCCTCGCCCGCGACCTGGAATTCGCCTCCCGGAACGAGGTACTTGAGCTTGCGGATTTGGTCGACGATCTTGTACGTGTCTTTGGTCCGATCGGGCGTCGTTTGGGCGTTCAGGCGCGCGTAGTTGTCGCCGATTGCCGTGCCCCAGCCTTCGGGCTTGCGGCCGACCGTCGAGCTGACCGACTCGAGCCCATCGATCTTGAGAATACCGTTCTCGAGTTGGCTGACGTACTTTTCGGTGACCATCAGCGGCGTGCCGGCCGGGTAGGTCACGGTCATCGAGATCGAGCCGTTTTGAACCGCCGGCACGAAATCGAAATCGATCGGGCCGAGCAGATAGAGCGGTACGCCGACGAGGACCGGAACGGCAAACGTGATCGCCGTCAGCCGCATTCCGCGCCCGGTCGCATAGAGCCATTGCCCGACCAGCCGTACGCCGTTCGCCAGCGGGGTCATAACCGCGTCGGACGCGCGCCGAAGCGGCGGGCGCGAGCGCGATGGCCGCGACCGGCGCAAATTCAGACGTTCGCGCGGGACGACTTTGCGCACGAGCAAGCCCAGCGCATGCCAGGCGGCAGCGAGCACCAGGAACACCACGTTCACCATGACCGTCGCCATGCCGGCCCCGGCCGCCAGCGTGAGCGCGTTAACGACCAGCACCGCGCAGACGAACACCACGAACAGTCCGTGTTCGAGCGCGAAGGCCAGCGCGCGCGTCTTGTACCAGGTCAGAATGCGGTCGTAGTTCTGCACGAACGCGTTGAGGATCAGCACGGCCACGACCATCACCGGAATGACGAGACTGAACTCCTTCGGCAATCCCAACAGTTTCCACGGCACGAAGTACGCGACGACCGCGCCGGCAAGCATTGAGGCCGTAAACTTCCACGAACGGATCGTATCCATCCATTTCGGGCGGCCGGGCGAACGCTCCCGAACGCTCCACCGGGCCGCCAGCAGCGGCGTTAGCGTGAACGAAACCAGCAGTGAAAACAGCGTGGCGATGACGATGACCGCGCCGAACTCTTTGAGGTACATGCCGACGATGCCGGGCAAGAACGCAATCGGCAGGAATACCACGACGTCGACCATCGTGATGGCGACGGCCGCACCGCCGATTTCGCTGCGGCCGTTGATCGCCGCGTCGATGGGTCCTTCGCCCAAGTCGCGATGCCGGGTGATATTTTCCAGCACGACGATCGAGTCGTCGACCAAGATGCCGATGATCAGCGACAGACCCATCAGGGACATCGAGTCGAGATGGAAGCCGAACGCGTTCATCAGCACGAACGTCGAGAGAATCGAGGTCGGAATCGAGACCATCACGACCACGGCATTCCGCCACAGGTGCAGGAAGAGCATCATGACGATCATCGTCAGGAGAATGCCCTCGAACAGCGACTGCCAGACGCCGTTGAGCGACCGCTGCGTATAGTCGGCCGGGGCGTCGATCTCGTTAAACGTCAGCTGGGGAAACTGATCTTCGATCTGCTTGACGTGCTGCCGTGCGATTTGCGTCGACTTGATTTCGTCGGCATTGATGTCGCGGCTCAAGCTCACGTACAGGCGCGGCAGACCGTTGTAGTGCGAGATCGACGTCGGCTCGACGTGCGAGTCGAACGCGCCGGCAACGTCGCCGATTCGCAACGCTTTGTCCGACTTTCCGGGGACCGGGAGCGGGATGTTGAGCAAATCCTGCGCGTTATTGATCTCGGCGTGAACCGAGACGCTCGTCTCCTGCGTCGGCTGGCGCAGGATCCCGCCCGGAAGGTTGGCGTTGTTGGCGGCGACGGCCGCGAAAACTTCGCGCAGGGTCGCTCCGCTGCCGAGCAATTTGGCCGGATTCGGTTCGACGTGGAACTCGCGATCCGAGGCGCCGGACACGTCGACCGACTGCACGTTGGGGATCGCCTTGAGCAGCGGTTCGACTCGATTGGTGACCAGATCGGCCAGCGCGGTCTGCGAGAGGCTCTTGGAGCTGACGGCGATGTCGAGCAACGGCTCGGAAGCGCCGTTTTTGAATACCTCGGGCGGGTCGAGGTCGGTCGGCAAGTAGACGCGGGCCGTATCGACGGCGCTTTGCACGTTGATGGCGGAGATGTTCAGGTCGGTCCCCAGCTTGAACTGGACGACGATCGAGGCCGTGCCTTCCTGCGCGGTCGCCGTCAGCTGGTCGAGGTTGTCGATGTTGGCGAGCTGGTCTTCGACGGGCTTGACGATCAGCCGCTCCATCTCTTGCGGCGACGCCCCCGGATAGCCGGCGTGGACGACCACGATGGGAAACGCCGTGCCGGGCGGATCGTTGCTGCGCCCGATCTTCGAAAAGGCAATCGTTCCGAAAATCGCCAGCGCGATGAAAACCATCGCGGTGACCACGGGACGATTAATAGCGAAGCGCGTCAACCACACGTTAGAAGCTCCATCGGCACCACCGGCCTAGCACTGACTCTACGCGGCGGGCTAGTCGACTGTTTCACCGAGTTGGATAAAATGCGCAAGACAGGACTTGAACCTGCACGAGATTGCTCCCGCTAGCCCCTCAAGCTAGTGCGTCTACCAATTCCGCCACTTGCGCAAAGAGGGCCAAGACCGAAGGTAGTCTAGCTCCTACCGCATGTTCGGGTCAAGCGCGTCGCGCAGCCCGTCGCCGATATAGTTGATCGCCAGCACGGTTATGAGAATGCACAGCCCCGGGAAGACCGCCGCCCACCAGGCCGTCTGAAGATTCGACTGCGCGTTCGAGAGCATGTTCCCCCAGGAAGCGGTGGGCGGCTGAATGCCCAGCCCGAGGAACGACAGGGTCGATTCGAGCACGATGACGCCGGCCACGTCGAGGGTTGCCTGAACGACGATCGGGGCGACCGCGTTGGGCAGGAGGTGGCGAAAGATAATCCGTCCGTCGTTATTGCCGACCGCTCGAGCCGCCTCGGCGAACTCGCGTTCGCGCAGGCTCAAGAACGACGCGCGTACCAAGCGAGCGACGCTCATCCACGACAGCGCGCCGATAATCAGCACGATGACCCCGAAGTTCAGGGCGGCTTTCGACGAACTCGCGGCCACGATCGCGGTCAGCACCAACAGCAGCGGCAGCAGCGGGATCGACAGAAAGACGTCGGTAATGCGCATCAGCAGCCAGTCGATCCAGCCCCCGTAGTAGCCGGCGATCGCGCCGAGCGTCGTGCCGATCAGCACTTCCATGAGTACGGCGAACAGCCCGACCATCAGCGAGATGCGCGCGCCGAACAGCAGCCGCGAGAGCAGGTCGCGTCCGACTTCGTCGGTTCCCAGCAGATGCCCGAAGCACTGCGAAGCGTCTTGGAAGCACGGCGGCAGCGGCGTACCCTGCCAGTGTACGTTGTCGATGGCGTTCGGATCGAGCGGCGCGAGCTGGCCGGCGAAAACCGCGGCCGACACCATCAGTATCAGAGCGACCAGCCCGGCGACGGCGAGTTTGTGCCGGCGAAGCCGCGTCCAGAACGTCACCCTCGTGATTTGAAAGTCTTCTTCGATAGCGGCCGACGGGATCGGAAGCGTTGCGGACATTATGCGCCGGCCCTCAGTCGTACTTCACGCGCGGATCGAGGTATGCGTATACGACGTCCGCGAGCAGATTGGAGAAAACGACCAGAAACGCGACCATGATCAGGTAACCCATCAACAGCGCGATGTCGCTCTG
>DATCGB010000345.1:0-4258 GCA_036509155.1 Candidatus Tumulicola sp.
AGCGGCCGGCCCCGAAAGCGTGCGGGCCGCCGTCGAGCGGCTGCATGCGGAACGCATCGGGCACGGCGTCGCCGCGCTGCAAGACCCGGCCGTCGTCGAGCTGCTCGCGAATCGGGCCGTCCCGCTCGAGATTTGCCCGACTTCGAATCGGATTACGGGTGCCGCGTTGCCGGTCGGCCACGCGTTCCTGGAATTCGATCGTGCCGGATGCATCGTGACGATTGATGCCGACGATCCAGCCATGTTTCACACCTCGATCGAAACCGAATACGGCCTGGTCGAAGCACTCGCCGGCAGCGACTGTCTCGAGCGATACGTCCGCAACGCGATCGATGGAAGTTTTGCCGAACCCCAGCTCAAGCGGGCGATGCGCGCGCGGCTGGCCACGGAAATCGACGCCGCGCGTCGAAGCGAAGCCGGACATGTCGGGCCATAGCCACTTCGCGGAATCGATCGAGGAATATCTCGAAGCCATCTACCGCCTCGAGCGCGAGGGTCCCGGCGTGACGACCTCCGGGCTTGCCTCGTCTTTGGGGGTCGCGCCGGCGTCGGTTTCCGGAATGCTCAAGAAACTCGACAAGGACGGATACGTCGAGTACGTCGCGCGCGGTGAAGTCAAGCTGACCCACAAAGGTCTGGAAGTGGGCGTGCGCGTGCTGCGCCGTCACCGGTTGGCCGAGCGCCTGTTGACCGACGTGCTGGGCATGGCGTGGGACGAAGTGCACTCCGAGGCGTGCATGCTCGAACACGCGATCTCGCAGCGTGTGGAGGATCGTCTCGTCGTGCTGCTGGGCGATCCCCAGACCTGCCCGCACGGCCATCCCGTTCCGCCCCGCGACTTGAGCGATCCGGTGCGCACCGGCGTCCCGCTGGCGCAGGTCGATGAAGGCCGGCGCGCCGTCGTTAGCGGCGTAACCGACGAAGTGCCGGAAATTCTGCGCTACTTAGGTGAAGTTGGGTTGCGTCCCGGCGCGAGCGTGCGGATTCTCGAGAAGGCGCCCTTGGGCGGTCCGGTGACGATCGAAATCGGCGACGCCCGTCACGCGATCTCGCTCGAACTGGCGCGCATGGTGATCGTTGCCGACGAGGGAACGCCGGCATGATCACGCGCTTTCTGATCGTGCTTAACGCGATTGGGTTTCTGTGGGAAATCTCGGTAGCCGGTCCGGGCATGCTGTCTTTTTCGGGTGGTGGGAACATGGACCGCGTGCTGCAGGAAGGTTCGCTCTACCCGGCGGCCGTGCTCCAGAACGGCGAGTGGTGGCGAATCATTACCAGCGGGTTCCTGCACGGCGGCCTGCTGCACATCGGCGTGAACATGCTCTCGCTGTGGTATTTGGGTCGGTTCATCGAGTACGCAATCGGCCCGTGGCGAATGCTGTTCATCTACATGGCGTCGTTGATCGCAGCCGGCTTAGGCGTAGTGTATTTTAGCGCGCCCCTGGTTCCGACGGTCGGCGCGAGCGGCGCCATCTTCGGCTTGTTCGGAGCGCTCTTTGCGATCGGATTGAAACTCGGCAAACCCGGCATGGACCTCGTCCGGGCCAACATCGGCATTTTGGTGCTCAATCTCATCATCACGTTTGCGGTTCCCGCGATATCCTGGCAGGCGCACATCTCCGGCCTGATCGCCGGATTTGTGTTGACGTTTGCGGTTTATTCGCCGCCGCGGCGGCTGCAGCCGGTAGTGGTCGACGCGCACACCGGCACCCCTCTCGAAACGGAATACGAGCCGCCGGCACAAACCCGTCAATGACGACCACGCTCGAGCACGTGTTCGCGCCCGGAGGGCCGCTGGCACGCGCGCTGCCCGGGTTCGAAGCGCGCGCCGGTCAAGTGCAGATGGCCCAACTTATCGAGCGCGGTATTCTTGAGGGCGTCCACACGATCGTCGAGGCCGGCACCGGCGTCGGTAAGTCGCTCGCGTACTTAGTGCCGGCGATTCGCAGCGGGAAAAAGGTCGTGCTGTCGACCGGGACGATCGCGCTGCAAGAACAGCTCGTGCGAAAAGACATCCCGCTCGTGCAGGCCGCATTGGGCATACCCGTGCGCGTCACGCTGCTCAAGGGGCGCGGGCACTATCTATGCAAGCAAAAATTCGAACGGTTGCGGTCGGACCGTTTGGTCGCATCGTCGCGCTCCATGCAGGAGCTGTGGAACTGGGCCGGCCGGACGGCGACGGGCGACCGGGCGGAGCTGCAGTTCGTTCCCAAATCCGACGAGTGGGAGCAGCTCGATGCGGATGCCGACGACTGCGTCGGCGAGTTCTGCCAGTATTTTCGCGACTGTTTCTTTTTTAAAAAGCGCGACGAGGCCAAGTATTCCGATCTGATCGTCGTCAATCACGCGCTGTTCTTTCTCGACCTCGCGGTCGGCGGCGGATTGCTGCCGCCCTATGACGTGGCGGTGCTCGACGAAGCGCACCAATGCGAACGATGGGCGACCGACGCGCTGACCGCTACGCTCTCGCGGACCACGGTCGCGCGCATGATGCGAAAGCTGCACCGAACTTACGACCTGCCGGCCTCGTTCGACGTTCGTTTCGACGAGGGCGTGCGCGGTTTGGAATCGGCCTTCGCACGAGTGCCGGGCGACCGCTATCCGCTCGCTGCGAACGACGACGCGTGGCCCGCGCTCGAAGAACTTCGCGACGCGCTCTACCAGCTCGAGAACTGGCTGTTCGCAAACTGGCATTCGGCGCTGAAGGTCAAGCCGGAAAACGATGCGGAGGCGGAACGCCGGCGAGATCTGGCAATGCGCAACGTCACCGCGCATTCGGCCACGATCGATCGCGCCGGGGCGCCCGCGGACGCGATAGCCTGGGTGGAGCGCGGCGAGGGTGACGGGCGTTACGCGCTCAACTGCGCACCCCACGACGTCGCGGACTTTTTGCACGCGACGCTTTTCGCGCATACCCAAAGCGTCGTTCTCACGAGCGCGACCATCTCGGTGGCCGCACGACCGCTTCACGGCGATCCGATCGGCTCGTTCGCCTTTCTCAAGCGCTCGTTGGGAATCGACGAAGCTGCCGAGCTGGTCGCGCCGTCGCCGTTCGATTTTGCCCGGCAGGCGCGGCTGTTCATCGCGCCGGCGACGCTCAATCCGAAGTCGGCAGATTTCGCGCGCCGCGCGGCCCCGCTAGTCGAAGAATGCCTCGACCGGACGCGCGGCCGCGCCTTCGTGCTGTTCACGTCGTACGCGCGTCTACGCGAAGTTTACGCGCTGCTGCGCGAACGAATCGCTTTTCCCGTTCGGCTGCAAGGTGAGTTACCGCGCACGCAGCTGCTCGAATGGTTCCGCCGCACTCCAGGCGCGGTGCTGTTCGCCACCGGAACCTTCTGGGAAGGCATCGACGTCGTCGGCGACGCGCTGTCGTGCGTCATCATCGACCGTTTGCCGTTTCCGACGCCGAACGATCCGTTAGTCATGGCGCGCATCCGCGCGCTCGAAGCTCGCGGCCTGGACGGGTTCGAAAACTACATGATTCCGGCCGCAACGGTGCGGCTCAAACAGGGTTTTGGGCGGCTAATCCGCAGCACCACCGATCGCGGCGTCGTCGCCCTGCTCGACGGCCGCGCTGCGTCGACCCGCTACGGCGCGACGATTCTGGCGGCGCTCCCGCCGGCTAAGCGCATCGAACATCTGGACGAACTGACGGAATTCTTTGCCGTCGATCGGCTCGACGGCCGCGAGTCGCTACTCGGCTGACGTGCCCTCGAGCGCCGCGCGTTCCTGCAGCTCGTGGACGACCGCGGAATCCGCCAACGTCGTGGTGTCGCCCAGCGTGCGCCCTTCGGCGATATCGCGTAGCAGCCGCCGCATGATCTTGCCGCTGCGCGTCTTGGGAAGTTCTTGCGTAAACGTGATGTATTTTGGGCGCGTGAATTTGCCGAGCTTTTCGGCCACGTGATCGCGAAGCTCGTCGGCCAGTTGAACCGAGCCGGGGTCGCCGCCGCGTAAGGTTACGAACGCGTAAATCGCCTGCCCGGTCATGTCGTCGAGCTTGCCGCAGGCAGCGGCCTCGGCGACCAGCGGATGGTCGACGAGCGCGCTCTCGACTTCGGTAGTCGAGATCCGGTGGCCGCTGACGTTCATCACGTCGTCGATGCGTCCCATGAACCAATAGTTTCCGCCGGCGTCGCGACGGCAGCCGTCGCCGGCAAGGTATTTATGGGGGAACTTGGACCAATACGTCGACTCATAGCGCGCGTCGTCGCCCCAAATGCCGCGCAGCATGCCCGGCCACGGGCGCGTGAGC
>DATCGB010000346.1:0-2833 GCA_036509155.1 Candidatus Tumulicola sp.
AATCGCGCTGAAATGGAATCGCGAAGATGATTTGACGAGCCGGACTCGTGAGAATCCGCCGCATTCCGGCGTCGAGCTCCAACAAATCGGCCGCTTCTTTGAAATAAGCGATCGCATCTCCGAAAACCGAGATTTCACGCGCGGGGGTCGTCATAAGGATATCTGCCTCCAAGGCTTGGTTTGCGCTCTAAACTGCTCCGACCCCTCCGCAAAATGAGCGCCGAGGGCCGGCAACCTGCTACACGTTGAAGCGGAAATTTACGACGTCGCCCTCTTGCATCACGTATTCGCGACCTTCGCTGCGCAACAAGCCGGCCGCTTTAAGGGCGTCCATCGTGCGATATTTAACGTAGTCGGCGTACGAGACGATCTCCGCGCGGATGAAACCGCGCTCGATGTCGCCGTGGATCCGGCCGGCCGCCTCGGGAGCCTTGGTCCCCCGAGGAATCGTCCAGGCGCGGACCTCTTTCTCCCCGGCGGTAAGAAACGTCATGAGGCCCAGCAGGTCGTAGGCGGCAATCGCCAGTTCGTCCAGACCGCTTCGCCGCAAACCCAACTCCGTGCGGAAATCGCGGGCTTCATCTTCGGATAGGCCCGCCAGCTCGGATTCGACCTTTCCCGAGAGCATCACGACGCGGTTTCCCTCGGCGGCGGCGACCGCCTCGGTCGCGTCGACCAGGGGTCCGGGTTTGCCGATTTGAGCTTCGTCGATGTTGGCTACGTACAGCAGCGGCTTGCCGGTAAGCAGAAACGACTCCAAGGCTACCGCCGACTCGGGCGAGCCGGCCGGGAAAACGCGGGCCGGCCGGCCCTCTTCGAGCGCGGCCGCCACCCGGCGGGCGGCCTCGAAGTTGTCACGCAGCTTCGGATTGGCGCGGATCTCGCGCTCGAGCTTGGGAAGGCGCTTTTGCATCGTCGCTAGATCCGCGAGCGCCAGCTCGATGTCGACGATCTCGATGTCGCGCTTGGGGTCGGGGTGTTCCTCGACGTGGGTGACGTTCTCGTCCTCGAAGCAACGGACGACCATCGCCACGGCATCGGTTTCACGAATGTGACTCAAGAACGCGTTGCCGAGGCCCTGGCCGGCGCTCGCGCCGCGAACCAAGCCGGCAATGTCGACGAAGCGCACGGTTGCCGGCACGATGCGTTGCCCGTTGACGAGTTCTTGCAGTACGCGCAAGCGATCGTCGGGCACCGCAACCTCGCCGACGTTCGGGTCGATCGTTGCGAACGGATAGTTGGCGGCCAACGCTTGGGCCGAACGCGTGAGCGCGTTGAAGATGGTGGACTTGCCGACGTTCGGCAAACCGACGATTCCGCACGAAAATGGCATGGTGAATCGGCCTCCGTTCGGCTGCCCGCGTCCCCCGCCCTACCGAGCACGCCATCCCGCGACGCGCTTTGGAGGCGCTGGTGCGGGACGCGTCGGATACGTCGTCCATGCGCCAAATGAAGGTCGACAAACTGGGCATCGACCTCCTGACCCACGACCCGGTCGTCATCCTCAAGGATGTGGATGGTTCGCACTACTTGCCGATTCTCATCGGGCCGTTCGAAGCAACGGCGATAGCGCTGGCGCTGGAAGGCGCGCCCGTACCGCGCCCGCTCTCCCACGACTTGATGCGCAACATCCTCGAAACGCTCAATGCCAACCTCGAGCAAGTCGTCATTCACGATATCCGCGACTCGACGTTCTTTGCGAAGCTTATCGTAAGAGCCAGCGGCGAACTTCAGGAGATCGACGCGCGACCGTCGGACGGCATCGCGCTGGCGCTGCGCGTTCAGGCGCCGATCTTCGTATCCGACAAGATCGTCCTCGAAGAGGCCACCGCCGAAAAGAAACCCGTCGACGAAAACGCGATGGCGCGCTTCAAAAAGTTCCTCGACGATCTCAAGCCGTCGGACTTCAACCGCTAGGAGCCTAAAACGCCGCGACGCCGTTGGGCGTTCCGTTGCCGGTGGGGCCGTCGTAGCCGGGTTTCCCGTTGCAGAGATACTTCTTTTCGCATAGCCCGTTGCCCCCCGACGTCACGTCCCACAGTGCGGCTCCGGGCGCGTACAGCGACTCGGCCGCGTCGAGCGACGACGCGTTGCCCGCCAGACCGTAGATGCCGGCAACGATCGGCGACGCGGCGCTCGTGCCGCCCATTTCGATCCACCCTTTTTCGCGATACGTATCGAATACGGCCACGCCGTGGGCGGGATCGGCCACCGCGGCGACGTCGTTCATGGTTCGCCCGCCACAGCGTTTATCGATCTGCCAAAGCGGCTTCGGAAGTTTTCTTTCGCAGCCGCTTCCCGTACCGATCCATACCGTTTCGTTCCAACCCCGGTCGTTCTTGGCCCGCACTAGCCGCGTACCACCGACCGCGACGACCATCGGCAAGCCGGCCGGCTCGCCGATGCCGTACCCCTGATCGCCGCCGCTGGCAACGACGATCGTACCGGCATGATCGTAATATTTTTCCAGTCGAGTTCCCTTGAAGCCGTAACCGATGTAGCTGTTGTTTATCACGGTCGCGCCGAGTTTCACCGCCTCGTCGACCGCTTTGCCGAGATTGTCGGGTGACGGGTTTTTGGCTTCGACCAACAGGATGTTGCAGTTCGGGCAAACCGCCGAAACCATGTCTGAATCGAGCGCCACCTCG
Source organism: Candidatus Tumulicola sp. (assembly GCA_036509155.1). GTDB lineage: Bacteria > Vulcanimicrobiota > Vulcanimicrobiia > Vulcanimicrobiales > Vulcanimicrobiaceae > Tumulicola. Next base: position 2,649 of record DATCGB010000346.1, read on the forward strand.
AGAGCCCAGCCCGGGTCGGGGCTGGGATAGTGTCCGCGCTGTCCATCCTGGTTGACTTTCCGAAAGCACGAATTGGCCGCATTGCAGGCCGGCAGGCCGAAAGAGGCCCGATATTGGGCGAGGTCTTTGGCGGCCTTCGGATCGTCGTATGCGTCGACGATGGCGACCGTTTGACCGGCGCCCTG
>DATCGB010000347.1:0-7727 GCA_036509155.1 Candidatus Tumulicola sp.
CACTGCCGGGGTCGACGCCGAGAATCCCGCCGCCCACCGCCTTAAGGCTGCTGGGTGAGGACGATGACGATTGGGATGCGCGCGTTGTGCGGATAGAAGTCGTCGAAGGCAAACGCGGTCAGGAGGTACGTGCCGGCTCTGGAAATTCGTGCCTGCATTTGTTTGGCATCCGGAATGAGCTGCAGCGCCTGCACGTTGTCGGCCAGGAACGGCGGGAGCCCGTGCCGTCGCACGTTGGTGGCGATATAGGTCTGCAGCTGGCTCAGCGCGATATTTACGTCCGCGCCGCTCTTGCCCGGAATCGTCAGTTGGGCGATCGCCTGTCCCTTTTGGTAAATCAACTGGTCCGCGGTCGCGTTCATTTTGAAGTGAATCTGGTCGTTCTCGAACAGGTTCTGATCCGAGGTTACGGTCAGCATGACGTTGGCCGTCGACTGTTTTGCGGCGATCATCAAATCCAGCGTTTCCAGCGTCTTATCGACGTCCGCGGGAATCACGTACGGTTTGAGGCCGAGGCGCGGATAGTTCGCGTTGACGAACTTGACGGCGTCGAAGTAAAACGCCCGGATGACCGCCAGCCGCTCCTTCGGCGACGTCGACTGATGGATGATTCGATAAAACGGCACCATCAGGACGTCGACCGGCTCGATCAGCTTGCCGGTATTGACCTTCGTCTCGAGATCGCGCTCGCGGTGGGTCAGTTCGGCGATCTGCTCGTTGATCGAATTGAGCTTGAAGAACGCGGTTTTTACTTGCTGCGACGCGAAGATCGCCACCAGCGTTACCACTAACGCGATCACCATGCCCGTCCCGATGGCGATGATCGTCGACGTGTATCGCGGCCGAATTCCGAACATCGTGAGGCGCTTGCGGCCGACCTGATGCCCGACCCGATCGCCCACGTAGGCCACGGCGCCTGCGATCAACATCACGAAAATGACGTTTCCAATGCCGCGCACGATCTCGACGAAGTTCATCGGATCGGCACTAAACGGTGGCCGCTCGGCGCAGTCGCGCCAAACCGATCGCCGTGAAGATTAGATTCGGCATCCAAGCCCACAGCGTCGCGGCGCCCAGGAACGCTTCACCCAAGAACGAGCATACCGTCATCACGATATAATAGACGAAGACGATGGCCAGAGACAATCCGAACCCGAGGCCCGTGCTGCTGCCGCCCGCGCGAACCGAGCGCAGCCCGAAGGGAACCGCGATCAAAATGAAAACGAAGCACGCGAACGGCCGCGCGAGCTTTTCCTGATATGTCGTTACGTACTTCTTCAGTTCGTTCTCCGTCAGTTGCCCCGAACGAACGACGCCGGCGATCTGCGCCCGGCTCATGTTGTCGGGATCGTCGTTCTTGATGCGTTTGACGAGATCGGTTGGATTCTCGCCGATTTCAACCTGCTGTTCGGGAATTCCGGGCTGGGCCAGCACCGACCCGTCGGGATCGAAGCGGTAGAGGCTCGAGTTTTGCAGCGTCCACTTGTCGGCCGTAAACTCCGCCCGATCGGCGAAAACGATCTGACGCGGGCGATTGCGGTTGTCGTACTGGATCAAGGTGACGTGCAGGAGCGCTCGCGAGTTCGGTTCGTAGGCCGTCGCGATCGTCATCTGCCGGCCCCCGCCGGGCAGCGGGGCCGAAACCGTGAGATCGCGATTGAACGCGCTGGTGTGGTTGATCACCGCGTTCTCGATTTCAACGAGCTGGTCGTTGGCGTAGGGCACGAGGTCCTCTTGCAGGTACAGCGTCGCGAACGACATCACGATTCCCACCGCCAAGAGCGGCGCGACGATTCGCGAAAAGGTTATCCCGGCGGACTTCATCGCGGTAATTTCGCTGTCGCTCGAGAGCCGCTGAATCGCCAACAGCGTTCCCAGCAGCAGCGCCATCGGAATCACCCAGACGATGTATCCCGGCAGCGACCACGCAAATACGAGCACCGCCGCCCACAACGGCGCGTGGTCGTTGCTGACCTGTTTGCCGATGTTGAGAATTTCGGTCGCCGCAAAGATCAGCGTAAAGGCCGCCAGCCCAAACCCAAACGGGCCGCCCAACTCGGTCAACATATATCGGTCGAGAATCGTGAGTCTCAAACGGAATCACCAAGCGTCATAGGCGGAAACCTTCGCCAAGATAAAACGTCCGCGCGATGGGTGAATCCATGACTTCTTGAGCGCTTCCGGACACTTCGATGCGGCCGTTGTTCATGATGTAGGCGCGATCCACGATGGCCAGCGTTTCGCGAACTTGGTGGTCGGTGATGAGAATGCCCAGCCCGCGATCGCGCAACTGACGGATCATCGTCTGAATGTCGGCGACGGCAATCGGATCGATTCCGGTAAACGGTTCGTCCAACAGCAAAAATTCCGGCTGGATGGCGAGCGCCCGCGCGATTTCGACCCGCCGGCGCTCGCCGCCCGAGAGACTGTCGCCGCGGGCGTCGACGAAGGCCCGCAGACCGAACTCTTCGAGGAGCGCCGGCAGGCGGCGCTCCTGTTCGTCGTGCGGCACCCCGTTCTGCTCCCAAATCAAGCGGATGTTGTCGCCTACCGACAGCTTTCGAAAGATCGAGTTCTCCTGCGCCAAATAGCCGACGCCGTTGCGGGCGCGCGCGTACATCGGCGCGCCCGTGAGGTCGATTTCGCGGCCGCCGGTTTCGAGCGTCACCGTTCCACCGTCGGGCTTGACCAATCCAACCACCATGTAAAACGTCGTGGTCTTGCCGGCGCCGTTGGGGCCTAGCAGCCCGACCACCTCACCGGTTCCGACTTCGGCCGACACGCCGTTGACGACCGTGCGCTCGCCGTAGCGTTTTACCAGGCCGCGCAGTTTGATTGAAGATTCGTCGTTCATTGCATCCGTATATGAGAGAGGGAGACGTCGGAGTCGAAGCTCGAGCCGGTTCCGCGAAATCCGTTAGGGTCGACGATGATCACGTCGCCGGTGCCGTGGAGCGTCCCGCGAGCGTGATCGTATACGAGGCGGCGGCACCGCAAGGTCCGGCCGGTGCTCGTTTTAGCGTGGACGTCGTCGATCATCGTCACCAAGTGGGTCGTCTCGTCGACGATCGCTTGCGGCGCCGTCGCGGTCATCGTCATGCCGTTGCGATCGTGAAACGTCACCTGCGCGTCTTGAAAGACCGCCCGGGTTTTGCCCTGCGCACCCTTGCTCTCGAACGACTTCGCGACCAATTCATACTCGATCCAGTTGTGTATTTGCAGAGTGGAGCGTACGGGACGGGTCGCCGTCCCCCGGCCGGTAACGTGGAGCGATGGTGCCATCGCCGCCCGCGACGCGGTCGGCTTGGGCGTCGGCGCCGCCTTCGGGGCCTGCGGATTGCAGGCCGTGCAGAGCCCCAGCAGCAGGCACGCGCTCCATAGCCGTCCGCGCCACACTACGTCCCCGAGCCGCCGTCGGCCGGTTCGCCCGACTGCGCGACGGCGAGCGCCAAACCCATCGTCGGCATCCAAAGACCGAAAATTACTATGCTCACGGTATCGATCAGCCCTTGCACGGCAACGCCGACGAGTCCCGCCGCAATCGCGAGCGCCAGCAGCGAGGCGGCCGGCCCGGCACGCGCGAGGCGCACGCGCAACTGCACGACGAAGGTCCAAACGCACCAGAGAAACGTCCCCAATCCGAGAATTCCGAGCTCGGCAAAAAAGGTCAGATACAGGCTATGCGCGTGAAACGCGGTCGCATCGGCGTCCGGAACGTGCACCAGCGCGTAGAGACGCGGAAAATCGAACGGACCTACGCCGGTGAGCGGAAACCGGTCGATGATTTGCGCGGCGGCCTGCCAAATCGAGAGGCGCGTGTAATCTTCGCTCGGATCGTGATGGCTGTTGAAGAGCAGGAGCACGACGCCGGCGCCCACCGCAAAGACGACCGCGGCCACGGCGCCGCCGCGCCCCAGCCGGCGCGTCTGCGCGAAGGTCAGAAACGCCGCAGCCGCGGCAAATCCCATCCAACCGGCGCGCGAAAACGTCAGGCCCAGCGCGATCGCACCGATCGCCATTGCGGTCCACGCCAGGGCGCGCAGCGCGCGCCCGGGCGCGACCTGCGAAAGTGCGTAGGCAATCGGCAGCAAGACGATGAGATAGGCTGCAAGCTCGCCCGGAAGGATGAACGTGCCGGTCGCGCGACCGTGCTGCAGCGCGTACAGCGCCGCCGGCGTGCGCACGAGCACCATCGCGACGGCAACGGCGGCGGCCAGCGTTCCGGAAACCAAGTACGCCCAAAAGATCGCACCCGCGACGCGACGCTCGGCAAAAAACCGCAGTAAGGCGCAGTGCCACAACACGCCCATCGCGGACAGTCCCAAAAAGAACAGCCCGTGAGATGGATCGAATCCAAGCAGCGCCGACAGCAGCGCGCTCCCGATCCAGACAAGCAACGGCGTCAATAGCGGCTGCGACCCGCGCAGCGGATACCGCAGCAGCATCGTCCCGGCATAGATCGCGAGCACGCCGATCAAACCCAACGTAGCGAACACGACCGCTGCCGGCACCACCGACACGCCGGGGAATGCCACGCTCGTCAACGAGATGAATGCGGGGAAGATCGGCAGCGCCGCATAGATGCACGCGAAACCGAGGGGCAGGAAGCGTTTCATTCGCCGCCCACGCCGGCGAGCGCCGCGATTCTGCGAGCAATTCGCCGGGCGCCGCCGGACGGGCCCATCCGGGCGCGTCCCGTCGCGGCCATGCGCGCGCATCGCGCCGGGTCGTTCAACAGCGCGAGCACGCCGGCAACCGCCGCTTCGAGCGTCGCCGGAAACACGGCCAGCGCTTCGCCGAGCAGCCCGCGCTGCCGGCGGCGGTACCACATGGCTTTGCGGCCGCGACGGCTTTCAAATGCGACCACCGGAACGCCGGCGGCGGCGGCGGCTTCGTTTGCCGTTCCGGCCTGACCGAGCACCAGCGCCACGCGAGCCAGCACCGGACCCAGCGATCCGCGCCAGGCCCGTACCCGCTCGCATCCGTCGATCGCCAACGTAAACGGAATCGTCGCGTCGCCATCGAGCGTCGCCTGCCAACCTTCGCCTTCGGCGGCCGCGACGAACCGATCCGCGTCGAGTCCGCGCGCGATCGACAGGACCGCACCGAGCGACGGTTGGCGGCGGGCGACGTCGCGCGTTACGTTCAGCAAAAACGCCGCATCCTCGTACGCGCCCGCGCGGCTGCCGGGAAAGAGTGCGATCGCGGGCGCAAACCCTTCGACCGCGCGCTGCGCGCGCGGATCGTCGGGCGTCGCAAACAGGTCGACGATCACGTTGGCGGCGGGCTCGACCGAAATGCCGTGCGTGCGCAGACGCTCGGCGGTCGCGTCGTCGCGAACGAAGCACGCCGCGGCCCGCCGCAGCAGGCGTTCTTCGAGCGCGCCGTAGGGCGCCACGTTCACGCTCTTCGCGGTGCCGACGAAAACGGCCGGCGCGCGCGCGATCGATGCCATCAACAGTGCGTAGGTGTCGCCGATCGCGGCGGCTGCGTCGTAGCGGCCGCGCGCGCCGCGCAAAAATCGGAACTGCGCCAGCGTGAGGCCGAGCAGCCCGGAACGAACGTCGCGCGCGATGTTTCGCACGTTTCCCATCGCGATGAGACCGCCGCTCGGCATGGCGCGCGCCGGCCCGACGTCGTGTAACGACTCCGAAACCCCGTCGCCGACGAGCGCGAGGTGGTCGAGCTGCAGCCCGGGCGCGATCGCGTTCAACTCGACGGCGATGCGATCGGCGATGGCGGCTTCGCCGTGCCCGTTGCTCACGAACAACGCGCGCTTCACGCTCGAACGCCCGAATCGGCCGGTTCCAGCAGTGGAACCAGCTCGAAACCGGTCAGCCCGTAGCGCCGGCGGCCCGCGTCGTAGGCGAGTTCGCTGCGCGACACGTATCGGCCGTACGGGCCCGCGTGCACGATCGGAACGTCGCCCTCGTAGACCGGTTCGAAGCGCGTGTCGTGGCTATGGCCGCCGAGCAGCAGGTCGATACGGGGCACTTTTCGCGCGAGTTTTCGGTCGAGCGTCAAGCCGACGTGCGAAAGCACGACCAGCGGTTCGCCGTCGGGGACGTCCGCGGCGTACGGCGCGATCGCCGCCCACGGATCCAGAAAGCGCCAGCCGAATACGCGTTCCCACGGACTGCCGGCGGGATACTGCATGATCAGCAGGCCGAGGACGTGTACGCGGACGCCGTCGCGATCGAAAATCAGGGACGGCACGAACGGCAGCGGCCGCCCCTTCGTATCGATCAGGTTGGTGCACACGACCGGATGCTGCATCCGCGAAAGCCGGGCGCGCATCAAGCCGAAAAGATAGTGGAACTCGCGGTTTCCGATCGCCTGAGCGTCGTATCCCGCCAGGTCGAGTTCGTCGACGATCGGCTCGTCGCGCCGATAGACGGTTTGACTTCCCCGCAGCGAATCGCCGCAGTCGAAGAGCAGCCCGGGGTCCCGTTCGCGCAGCGCGCGCAGACGCGGCACGATGCCCCGATGGTCGTGCAGGTCGGACGTGTGGTAGATACGGATCACGGCGCTCGACCCAACGCGCCGTCCGGGCGGCGCGCCAGCGAAACGGCGAACCGCGCGCAGCGCTCGAGCGCGTCGGGCGGCCCGAGCGCCGCGCGCAACGCCGCAAACTGCGCGTATTGCGCCGCGGGATCGCGTAAGGTCGCCTCCATCGCCTCGACCAGTCGTTCGGGCGTCGCTTCTTCTTGAAGCAGTTCGGGAACGATCTCGCGTTGGAGAACGAGATTCGGCAGCGTGATGAATCCGTGCTTGATCATCGTGCGCCCGTGCTTGACCAAGATCGGCGTGATGATGTAAAACGCCACGGCAGGCACGCCCGAAAGCACCGCCTCGAGCACCGCCGTGCCCGAGGCCACCCACGCGGCATCCGCCCCGGCAATTGCGGCGCCAACGCCGCGCACGACTTCGATGCCGGTCAACCGCTCGCGTTCGACGATGCGCTGCACGCGTGCCGCGCCCCGATCGTCGGCGGCTCCCACGATCGCGCGGACCTCCGGCCGGTGCGCTTGCAGCCGGCGATACGCGGCCATCACGACCGGCAGATGATAGCGAAGTTCGCCGCTTCGGCTGCCCGGAAGAATTGCCACCGTGCCGCCGTGCGCCGGCGGAGCGGGACGAGGCGGCCGGCTGGGATACTCGCCGGCCAGCGGGTGACCGAAGTACGCGACCGGACAACCGAGGCTTTTATAAAACTCGCTTTGGTGCGCGAAGGCGGTCAGCGGCACGGCCACGCCGCTGACGGCGCGCGCCTTCTGCGCATTGTCCAGCCACGTTCCCGGAGGAAAGACGTCCAGAATCGGACCGCTGTAGTGCAGCCGGCGCAGCGTCATCGCCAGGCGCAAATTGAACACGCCGAAATCGACCAAAACCACGAGGTCGGGTTTGACGGCAGCGATATGAAAGGCGGTCCGCCACATCGCCGCCAGCAGCTTGGGGATCCGCGGAATCGCCGCCAACGGCCCCATGCTCGCCCACCCCGTGTGATCGCGCCAGATCGCAAACCCGGCGGCACGCATCCGCTCGGCCCCGATGCCCTCGAACTCCGCCTGCGGGTCGACCGCACGAATCGCGCGCGCGAGCAGCACCGCGCTCGATTCGCCGGAAGCTTCCCCGCTAGAAAAAAAATAGCGCACGCGCGCGAACTACTTCAGGACGCCGCGTTCGGACGGGGACTCCAAAAACGCCAGGATTTCCCGGCCCGGATC
>DATCGB010000348.1:0-2176 GCA_036509155.1 Candidatus Tumulicola sp.
TCTCGGCGAAGAGTCCGAAGCCAAATTCTTGTTTTTCCGTTGGTTCAATCACGGCTTGAAACGATTCCGCGACTGGTACGCGCGTCAGTTGCCAAAAGCGTTTCGCTACCGCTGGATCGTCGCCGGAGTTTTTGGTCTCGCGCTGTTATTCACCGGCTTCTTGTTCGTCAGTACGCCGCAGTCGTTCATCCCCGACGAGGATCAGGGTTACTTCATCATCTTGCTGCAAGCTCCAGAGGGCGTTTCGCTGGAGGCCGAGCAGGCGATCGCTAAAAAAGCCGAGGCGATCATCCTCCAGCAGCCCGAAGTCGACCATCTCTTCGACGTCGGCGGATTCAGCTTTAGCGGCGCGGCGCCCAATCGCGGCATCATGTTCGCCCTGCTCAAGCCGTGGGGCGACCGCCAGTGCTCGTTCCTGAGCGCGCTGCTCCTGCAGCCCTGCAGTCACAGCGTCGGTTCGGTTCTGCAGCGGCTCAACGGCGCATTTTACATGCAGATTCCGAAGGCGCAGATTTTCGGATTCAACCCGCCGGCGATCAACGGCGTCGGAACGGTCGGCGGGTTCCAGTTCGAGTTGGAAGACCGTGGAAACGTGGGCCTCGACAAGCTCATGGGCCTGACGTACGCGATGATGGGCGCGGCCGCGAAAGATCCGCGCTTGACCGGCGTTTTCACGCAATATCGCATCAACTCGCCGCAAGTTCAAGTCGACGTCGATCGCAACAAGGCCAAGGCCATTGGAATCTCGCTCAACGACATCTTCCAGACGATGGAGGTCGAACTCGGATCGCTGTACGTAAATAATTTTACGTATCTCAATCGTTCGTGGCAGGTCAACGTGCAGGCCGACGCGCCGTTCCGCAACGACATCGCCTCGCTTCAGCGAATCTACGTTCATAACGGGTCGGCCGCGCCGAACATTCCAACCGGCACGAACCCGTTCGCAACGCCGCCCCCCGGATCGGCCACGACGCAGACCACGGCAACCGGGGTCGTGATGACGCCGCTGAGCGCGCTCCTGAACGTCAAGATGCAGCTCGGGCCGCCGGTCATCTCGCACTACAATCTCTATCGCAACATCGAGCTGCAGGGCGGAGCCGCGCCCGGGCATAGCTCGGGCGAAGCCATCTCGGCGATGGAACAAATCGCCGCGCGCGTTTTGCCCAACGGCGTGAGTTACGAATGGACCGGCCTGCAGCTCGATCAAATCGCGGCCGGCCCGCTGGCCGTCATCATCTTCGCGCTGGGCATCGTCTTCGTTTTTCTGGTGCTGTCGGCGCAGTACGAAAGCTTCATCGATCCGTTAATCGTCTTGCTGGCCGTTCCGGCCGCGCTCTTCGGCGCGCTCGGCTTCATGAATTTCCGTCACCTTCCGATCCCGTTTCTCTTCGATCCGACGCTGGCGCAGGACGCCTACGCGCAGGTCGGCTACGTGATGCTGATCGGACTCGCCAGCAAAAGCGCGATCCTCATCGTCGAGTTTGCCAACCAGCAGCTGCGCGAAGGCGCCAGCATCGTCCAGGCCGCCATGCGGGCCGCCCAGACGCGGCTGCGTCCGATTCTCATGACGTCGATCGCGTTCGTCGTCGCCGTCACGCCGCTGGTGTTTGCATCCGGGGCCGGCAACGCGGCGCGCCACTCGCTGGGCACGGTCGTTTTTGGCGGCATGCTCGTCTCGACGTTCTTGAATCTGGCGATCACGCCGGTGCTGTACGTCATCATAAAATCGCTCGAACAGCGCGGCCGCCGCCCGAGCAATAACGGCGTCCCGCACCAGCGTGCAAGCGTCGCGGCCGAAGCCGACGAGTCGTTAGCAACCTAGCGTTTTAAAACCCTGCCGATTCCTGCCAGGGTTTTAAAGTTTCGTAGGGCAACGTTCCCGCCGACAGGTCCTCGAGGACCGCATCGATTCGAGCATTCGCTACTTTCCGGGGAGTTTATCCGCATGCGCCTCAAAGCGCTCTTTCGCATAATGGCCGCCGCGGCGGTTACGGCGTCCCTCTGTTGGGCGAGCTTGCCGGCGAGCGCCGACGGCATCGAGAACGTCTACGAAGGGACCATCGTTCCCGGCGCAAACGATGCGATTAAGAACGCGCTGGACGCGGCGCAACGCAAGCGCGAGGCGCAACGCCGGCAGGCCGCGGCCGCGGCTGGCGTAACGCCGTCGACCAGCCTG
>DATCGB010000349.1:0-3051 GCA_036509155.1 Candidatus Tumulicola sp.
GATCCGCCGCAGAACCACGCCCAGCCGCAGCAGGCGTTGGACGATCGTCTGTCCGTACACGACGTTGTGAATGCCGCGCAGGCGGCGAACGCTGGCCGCAACCGCGGGAACTTCCTCGGGGACGCCGACTTTTATCCGGAACTTGTCGGGCAGCGGGTTCTCGGTCAGCAACGCCGTGTCGATTACGCCTTTGGTGCGGTCGCGCAGTTCGAGCAAGCCCTGCTTCTTGGGAACGAACGACACGGATTCGATTCTTGGATCGGCCGCCAGCAGATGACGGATCGAGGTTACCTCCGCGGTCGTGGCATCGGACGAGAGATAGGCCGAAATCTCGATTTGGTCGAGCAGATGCGCGCCCATTCCCGCGAGCGCGGCGCGCACGAAGAGGAAGCTGCCGAGGAGGATGATCGTGATCGCGACGGTCCCGATCGCCGTCGCCTGCATGCTGGCATTGCGCGTAAAGTTGCGCAATACCTCACCCAGAAAGAATCTGACCTTGCCCCAGTCCAAGATAGTAATATCCCCGTTCTTCGTCCGTGGCGATTCGTCCGTCTTCCAGGCGCACGACGCGGCGGCGCATGCGGTCGACGACGGCTTGGTTGTGGGTCGCGACGACGACCGTCGTCCCTTTGAGGTTGATGCGAAGCAGGAGTTCCATGATTTCTGAGGTGTTCGACGGATCGAGATTTCCGGTCGGTTCGTCGCACAGCAAGATCTTCGGATTGTTGACCAGCGCTCGCGCGATCGCGCTGCGCTGCTGTTCGCCGCCGGACAGCTCGCCCGGGTACATGCGGCTCTTGTGCGAGAGACCGACGAGGTCGAGAATGCGCGGCACTTGTCGCATAATGTCGCGCGTGTGCGCGCCGGTGACTTGCATGGCGAACGCCACGTTTTCCCACACCGTTTTATCGACCAGCAGTTTGTAGTCTTGAAAGACTACGCCGAGATGGCGACGCAGCGTCGGAACGCGCGAGCGCCTCAATCGGTCGACGCGGATTCCGTCGACGGTGATTTCGCCCGTCGACGGCCGCGCTTCGCGATACAGCAGCCGGAGCAGACTGGACTTTCCGGTCCCCGAATGTCCGACCAGAAAAACGAATTCGCCCTTGGCGATTTCGATATTCACCTTGTCGAGCGCGTGCACGCCGTTCGGGTAGACCAGTGAGACGTTGCGCAGAGATATCATCACTTGCGAAAGGAGTTTTCCGCAGGATTGGACCTATACCTTCGCCATGAACTTCGACTTGACCGACGAGCAAAAGGCGATCCAAAGCCTGGCGCGCGACTTTGCGCAGAACGAGGTCAAACCGCGCGCCGAGAAGATGGACCACGACGAGGCCTTCCCCTACGAGCTGGTCGCAAAGATGGCCGACCTCGGCTTCATGGGCCTGCCCTTTCCGGAAGAGTACGGCGGGGCCGGGGGCGACACCGTGAGCTATGCGCTGGCGGTGATGGAGATCGCGCGCGCCGACGCCTCGACGGCCATCACGATGGCCGCGCACGTTTCGCTGGGCGCCACGCCGTTCTACCTGTTCGGCACCCAGGCGCAGAAGGAGCGCTACCTCGTTCCGCTAGCGCAGGGCAAGCAGTTGTGGGGCTTCGGTTTGACCGAGCCCAACGCCGGGAGCGACGCCGGGAACGTCTCGACCAAGGCCGCGCTCAAAGACGGCCACTGGGTTATCAACGGTACCAAGGCCTTCATTACCAACTCGGGGACCGACATCAGCGGCGGCACGACCATCACGGCCGCTACCGGGACGCGGCCGGACGGCAAGCTCGAGATTTCAAACCTGATCGTGCCGCAGGACACCGTCGGATTCACCCGCAGCAAGAAGTATAAAAAGATGGGCTGGCGGGCGTCGGATACCCGCGAACTCGCGTTCGCGGACGCGACCGTGCCCGAGGAGAACTTGCTCGGACCCCGAGGCGAGGGGTATCGGCAGTTTCTGACGATTCTCGACGGCGGCCGGATCTCGGTGGCGGCGCTTTCGATCGGGCTGGCGATGGGCGCCTACGACGAAGCGATCGCCTACGCGAAGGAACGCCGGGCGTTCGGCCGGCCGATCAGCAAGTTCCAGGCCGTCTCGTTCAAGCTAGTCGACATGCTGACCGAAATCGAGCACGCCCGGCTGATGATGCTGCGCGCCGCTTGGGAGAAAGACCAGGGCCGCGATTACGTGCGGTCGGCCTGCTTCGCCAAGTTGTTCGCGGGCGAACTCTCGCATCGCGTCGTCAACGAAGCGCTGCAGATCCACGGCGGCTACGGATTCATGGACGAGTATCCGATATCGCGCATGTATCGCGATCAAAAAATCAACGAGATCGGCGAAGGCACCAACGAAGTCCAACGCATGATCCTCGCCCGCCTGATGGGCTTGTAGCGCCCGAGCAGCTTGCTACGGGTTCGGTTCGGTCAGCGTCGTATCGGTCGCATCGGAAGAGATTAGCGGCCGGTCGTAGGCCATTGCGGCGCCGGACTCGCGAACGTCTTCGAAGACGATCGTCGCGTCCCGGACCACCTTACGGTGCGCGAGATAGAGCGTCGCGCCGGCGCTTTCGCGTCGAATGAACGGGGTCGCGCCGGCGACCGAAAAATCGATCGTCCAAGGCACGTCGACCAGCGGCGCGAGCGTGAAGTTTCCGGCCACGACGGCCTTGCGCGGCAAGTAGTCGCTCTCGCCGACCCACAGCTCGCGCAACCGGTTGTCCTTCGGCTTGCGCAGCGGCGCGAGCGCCAGATGGTAGCACTTCACCTCGTCGACCACCGGCGTGTCGACCAGCTTGACGGCGTAGTCGCGGGCGTTCGCCGAAACGACGGCGATGACCGGGATCTTCGTTTCCGAACCGCCGTCATTGCGGGCCTCGAACCGGCGTTGATACGCGAGACCGAACATATACGTAGGAGCGAGCAGCGGAACGCCGATCAGGTCTGCGGATGGCGGCGGGCGCCCCATTGGAATTCTGATAGACAGAATGCCATAAAGTGTGGCCGTGACGCTGAAGTTGAACCCGTGCGGGACGGGCGGCGGTTTAGCGGCTTCTTCTTGGCTG
>DATCGB010000350.1:0-15521 GCA_036509155.1 Candidatus Tumulicola sp.
CCGGCGGGATGCGGATCCCGGGCCTCATGTAAAGGATGCCCAGGTCGGGTTCGATTGCCGGGCCGGTTGCGGCCCTTATCAACGAGTTCAGCAAGCTGCCCACGGTCGGCCCCAAAACGGCGGCGCGGCTGGTCTTTTATCTGCTGAACCGTCCCCGCCACGAAGCGCAAACGCTCGCCGAAGCGATCATCGCCGTCAAAGACCACGTGCGATTTTGCTCGGCATGCTTTTCGCTTACGGAAAACGATCCGTGCGATGTGTGCACCGACGAGCGGCGCGACGCGGCGACCGTCTGCGTCGTCGCCGAAGCGAAGGACGTGTACGCGATCGAACGCACCGGTGCGTTCAAGGGCCGCTACCACGTGCTGGGCGGCTTGATCTCGCCGATGGACGGAATCGGACCCGCGCAGTTGCGCGTGAAAGAACTGGTCGAACGCATCGGCCGCGAGGAACCGCGCGAAATTATTCTCGCCACCAATCCCAACGCCGAGGGCGAAGCAACGGCGCTCTATCTGTCGCGCCTGATCCATCCGCTGGGCGGGATCGTTTCCCGGCTCGCCTACGGTCTGCCGATCGGCGGCGACCTGGATTACGCCGACGAAATCACGTTGGCCAAAGCTCTCGAAGGCCGCACCACGCTCTAGGGCGTCGGCGCGACCGGGGGCGGCGTATACTCGACGACGACCGTGAAGTGACTGGGCGCGGTTTCGCTGGCGAGAACCGCTAGGCGATCGGTGCCGGCGGCTGCGAATCGGACGCGCACGATGCGATTTCCGCCGCTCGCCGCCGGGTTCCACCCGAATGGGAGATCGACGTCGGTGACGTCGACGCCGGCGAACAGCGGGTCGTACGCTTCGCTGGATCGTTTCGTGACGTCGGTAAGCGCGTGGGTGCGGGCGCGAAAAACCGTGATGCCTTCGTACGTCTCGCCGGCCGCCGGACGGCCACCCGGCGAGTAGGCATACTTGGTGATGCGCCGGGCGGCGGCGTCGTACGCATACGCCCACCAGTAGGAGCGGTGCGACGCATCTTCGGTAACGAAGTCGAGTTCGTGCCCGTCGGCGTCGTCGGCGCCGTTGAGGTCGCGCGCCGGCACGAAGATCGACCACGCCGTCGCGGCGTCACTGCTCAGCCGCTCCTCCAGCCGATCGGCCGCGCTTTGGCCGCGCAACCGCTCGTCGAGGTGGGCTGCGCCGAAAATCGAGAAATGTGCGAGTGCGAGCAGCTGCCATCCGACGACCAGCGCGATCGCCGTCGCAACCATTACTTCGATGAGGCTGAAGCCGCGCTGCGCTTCCACGCGGCTCATAGTGCCCTATGATGATGCGCGCAGGACTACGTCGTCGCCGGTTCGCACGACGCCCGCTTGCAGCACGTCGCAGTAAACGCCCATCCATCCGTTGCGCTCCCGGACCACGAACTGCAGCACTTCGGGGTCGCTGGCGGCGCCCTCAGGATCGTACGTCGTGGTTACGCACCGCCCGATCGGATCGCGCACCCGCAGTCGAACCGCGCCGAGTAGGAGTTCGGCGTCTGCGAGATCCCCTTCTTTCAATCCAAAGTCGGGGCGCGCGCGGACGAAAAAGTTCGGCCGGAACCGTTCCGGCTGGACCTCGTAACCAGCGTGGACGCGCAGCTCGCGCAGCCATACGTCGAGCAGCAGCGAAATCGGCGCGTCGTCGAAGAAGTGCTCGCCGATTTGATGCTCGAGCGCGACGCCCCGCTCCGCCCCCAAACGCACCGCCTCCACGGGATCGTTGGTCAGGTGTAAGCGGTCGTGCTCTTTTCCGCGAAACGTCTTGCCTTCGCGGGCGTGGCCGCTGCGGACGAACAGCGCCGACGAGCGATCGCCCGGGATTCCCGCGGCGTCGACGGCGACGCTATCGAGCGGCTCGCCCCGAAGGCTTTTGACCGGATAGCGCCAGATCGACGCGAGGCTGCCGACAATCATCCAACTCAAGTACCCGGGGGTTTTTCCCACGCCCTGCCAGAAGCGCGCCGCAATGGAGTTGCGACCCCTGGGCTTCGGCGAGATTTTCGACCGGGCCATCACGTTGTACGTCCGAAACTTCCGGCCGTTCTTCGCGATCGTGCTGGTCTTGATCGTGCCGCTGGCCGTCGTGCAGTACGTCCTCGACTCGAGCCAGTCGGCTCAGCTCGACGTCCTGATGCGCGTGCTCCAGCACCCCGGATCGAAGATTCCTCCGCCGGCGTCCCTCTTCGGCTCGCCGGGCGAACTCATCACGATACTGCTGGTCGCGGTCGTCTTCTACGTGCTGTGGCCGTTCGCGCTCGACGCGGTCGCCGTCGGCGTTGCGCGCCTCTACGGAAGCCGCCCGGTCGAGTTCGGTGCGTGTTACCGGGCGGTGCTGCCCCGCTGGCCGGCAATTCTCGGAACGCTGGCGCTCCAAGCCGGGATTTTCATCGCCTGGTACGTCGCCTTTCTGGCCATTCTTTTCATTTCGATTCTGATTGCGGCCGTTTTCGCGCGAGCCTGGCTCCCCTTGGGTATCGCCGGCTTTGCGGCGGCCTTTGTGGTCGACATCGTGGCGCTGCTGGCGTTGGCGCCGGTATTTATCGCGCTGACGTTTGCGATGAACGCCGTCGTCATCGAGAATCGCGGGCCGACGGCGGCGATTGCTTCGGGGTTCGCGCGCGTCTTCACGCGCCGGGAATTTTGGCGTGCACTGCTCTTCTCGCTGGCCGCTGCGGCGATTCTCTTCGGCAGTTCGATGATTATCGTCGCGATCGTCTGGGTAGCGCTGCTGTTTCACGCGATCGCCGTCGAGGTGATTCTCGGGTCGATCCTGCGGGCGGCGTTCGCGCCGTTTTCGATCGTGCTGATCGCCGTATACTACTTCGACGTGCGGATTCGCCGCGAAGGCTTCGATCTGGAAGCCGAACTCGAACGCATCACGCCGGCCGCACCCAGCGTCGCGTGATCTGGAGTCGACGGCTGCGGCGCAGCGTCCTGGCCGGCGCGTTGGCGTTCGCTGCGGCCGGCGGCGCTGCGGCCGCCGGCGCGCCGACGCGCGGAGCGCTGATCGTGCGCTGGGCCGCCGCCAATCATCGGTCCGCCCAAGCGTGGGAGCACGGCCCGCGCGCGCTCGCAACGCCGCCTCCAAGTCTGCGCGCCTTAGCAACGCGCGAACTGGCAACGGCCGGACGCTATCGCCTCGCTCCCGGGCGTGGTCCGGCAGCCAAGCCCGACGTTGCGTGGTGGATGCAGGCGTGGAACTGGCTGCGCGATCGCTGGACGCAGCTTTGGAGCGCGGCCTTCGGTCGTGCGCGCTTGGGCCGTAACGGCGCTATGGCAATCGGCGACCTGCTGATCGCCGCGGCCGTGCTGGTGATTTTGTTCGTGGCGTATCGTCTGTTGGCCGGATTCGTTTTCGAACGGCGCTCGCGAACCGGATCGTTTGAAGCGATCGACTCGCCGGCCGACGCGCCGGCTCTCTACGCCGCCGCGAACGACCGCGCCCGGCGCGGCGAATACGGTGCGGCGTCGCGCCTGCTATTTGCCGCAACCATCTCGGCGCTGGCGCTTCGCGGGGTCGTCCGCGACGATCGCAGCGCGACGGTTGGTGATTTCCGGGGCGCCCTGCGGCAGCGCGACGCCGGACTGCTGGCGCTCTTCGACGCGGTATCCAGCGCGTTCGTTACCAGCGCGTATGCCGAACTTCCGGTCGACGTTTCCGCGTGGGAGCGCGCGCGCCTTGCGTACCTTTCGCTGGCCGCCGGGACGGCGTCGTGAAGTCGCGCCGCGTAGAAATTGCGCTGTTGGCGGGCGGCTTGACCGTGCTCGCGTTGCTGGCCTTCGGACGCCAGCAAGCCGCGGACGGCCGGCGGGCGGCATCGGTTTACTCCACGTACGATACCGGTCCGAACGGCTATCGCGCGCTGTACGAAGTCGTGCGTTCCGCCGGCGTGCCGGTGCGCCGATTCGAACGGGTTCTCGCGCTGCTCGACGGCGACGTCCGGACGCTCGTGATTTCGACGTACGCCGGCGACCCCTCGGCCAAAGGTCTCGACGAGCACGACGCCGCGCGTTTGCTCCGGTTCGTCAGCGGCGGCGGACGTTTGGTCGTGCTCGACACGGATTTTGCCGGCAAGCGCGACTTCACGCCCGGTGTCGGCACGTCGACGTTCGCGCACGCTGGGGACGCCATCGCGTTGGCCGAGAATCGTTACACCGCGGGCGTGGTCCGCGTACGCGGACCGGTCGACGCGGTCTTTCCATTCGCCCAGCGGCGCGGCGCGGTTCCGCTGCTGGCCAACGACCGCGGCATCGTAGCGACCTCGTATCGCGTCGGCAAGGGTGAGGTCGTCGCGATTACGGCGCCCGCGCTCTTGGGCAACGCGCACCTGCGCGACGCCGACAACCTGGCATTCGCCTACAACGTCATCGCCGGCCACGGTCCGGCCGCCTTCGA
This sequence comes from Candidatus Tumulicola sp., assembly GCA_036509155.1. Taxonomy (GTDB): domain Bacteria; phylum Vulcanimicrobiota; class Vulcanimicrobiia; order Vulcanimicrobiales; family Vulcanimicrobiaceae; genus Tumulicola. Next base: position 4,434 of record DATCGB010000350.1, read on the forward strand.
TGAATACGTGCACGGCTACGACGACGACCTGGGGTTTTGGCAGGTGTTGCCCGGTCCGGTGCGCGCCGCATTCTGGATCGTGTGCGCGATCGTCGGCTTGGCGCTGATTGGGGCGAACGTGCCCTTCGCCCCGCCGGTGCCGGTCGATCCTCCCGACGAACGCGATTCGTCGGCGTACGTCGATGCCATGGCCGGACTGATGCGTCGCGCGCGGGCGGGCCGCGCCGCAATGGCTTCGTTCGCCGCCGACGCGGCGCGCCGCGCGCGCGGCGCGCGAAACGTCGACGCCGTTCGCAACGCGGTGGCCGAACTCGAGCGCCTGCGCGAGTTGCCGCGGCCTTCCGATGCCGCCTTGCTGCGGGCCGCGATTCTCGACTTTCACGTGCGAAAGGATCTCTCATGACCGCCAACGTCGACCGGCTCGCCGAGCGCATCGCCGAAGGACTGGACCGCGCCGTCGTAGGCGCGCAACGAACGGCGTTCGGGCTGACGATTGCGTTGCTCGCGCGCGGTCACGTCTTGATCGAAGGCGTTCCGGGCACCGGAAAAACTCTCGCCGTGCGGGCGCTGGCGATGCTGCTCGGACTGGATTTTCGGCGAATCCAGTTTACACCCGATATGATGCCGGCCGACGTTATCGGAACCACGGTTTTTAATCCGCAAACCGCCCAGTTTTCGACCCGCCTGGGGCCGGTCATGGCCAACGTGGTGCTGGCCGACGAGATCAACCGCACGCCGCCCAAAACGCAGGCCGCGCTTTTAGAAGCCATGGAGGAAGGGCGGGTGACCATCGATGGGACGGCCCACACGCTGCCCAATCCGTTTCTGCTGTGTGCGACTCAAAATCCGATCGAGTACGAGGGCACTTATCCGCTCCCCGAAGCGCAGCTCGACCGCTTTATGGTGAAGATCGAATCCGGATATCCGCAGGAAGCGCGCGAACTCGAACTTCTCGAGCGCGTTGCCGCCGGCTTCGATGCGCGCGAACTTGAAGCGTCGGGCATCGTTCCGGTAACCGATGCAGCCGAAGTCGTGGCGGCGCAGCGGGCGATTCGCGCGGTGCACCTGTCGGCCGGCGTACGCGACTACACGTACCGCATCGTCGCCGGTACGCGTCAGAATTCGCGGTTGACCCTGGGAGCCTCGCCGCGCGCCGGAATCGCGCTGTTGTTGGCGGCCCAAGCCGGCGCGGCGATCGACGGCCGCGCGTTCGCGACGCCGGACGACGTGAAAAACGTCGCACCGCTCGTTTTGCCGCACCGCCTGATCGTCGCAGCGGATGCCGAGATCGAAGGCACGACGGCGGCGGACGTGCTGCACGACATTCTGGCGGTCATCCCCGTTCCTCGTGAGGGGTAGACTACCGCGCGTGCGTTTGGCGGCGTGGGTCACGCCGCGATTTTTGTACGCGGCGGGAGCGGTCGCGCTGCTGGCCGCCTGTTCTCCCGGCCTGCCGATTTTGCTGCCGCTGGCCGTCGCCGCTGCCGTCGCTCTCGCCGTGCTGGCCGGGCTGGATGGTGCGTGGGGCCCGCCGCGCCGCAGCGTCGAGGTCGAACGGCTGGCCGGCGAGCACCTGGCATTGCGGGTAACGGCCCGGCTTGACTACGTCGTCACCAACCGATCGAACCGCTCGATTCGCGTGGGCATCGTCGAGACGCCGGTGCGCACGCTGCGCTTCGTCGAAGACGAGGCGATCGGCATCGTGCCGCCGCACGCGCGCGCGACGCTGCCGCGCGCCGTGATGCCGGTAGCCCGCGGCGCGGATGCGTTCGGGACGCTCTACGTGTGGTACGAAAACGCGATCGGCTTGCTGCGCCGGCGCGTCGAGGTCGAAGCCGCGCGAGGTTTTCGCGTCTTTCCGGATTTGTCGGCCGTCGAGCGGTACGGATCGCTGCACGTGCGCAACCGGCTGATCGAAGCCGGGTTGCGCAAGATGCGGCTGCGCGGGGCGGGAACCGAGTTCGAATCGCTGCGCGAATGGGTCGATGGCGACGCGTTTCGCGCGATCGACTGGAAGGCGACGGCTCGGCGCGGCAAGACGATGGTCGCGCACCACGAGGTCGAACGCAGTCAAAACGTCATGCTGGTGCTGGACTGCGGGCGCCTGATGACGCCGCGCATCGACGCGCAGCGAAAGTTCGACTATGCGGTGACCGCGGCGCTATCGCTGGCCAGCGTGGCCGGATTGGCTAGCGACCGCGTCGGCGTCGTCGCGTTTGCCGGCGAGATTCTGGCCGCGCGCGCTCCGCGCTCGACCCGGTCGTCGATCGCGCGCATCACCGAGCTGCTCTACGACCTCGAACCGCGCTTCGAGGAAGCCAACTACGCGCGCGCATTTGCGTTCTTGCGCGCCCACCTCCACAAACGTTCGCTGGTCGTTTTTCTAACCGACGTCATCGACCCGCTGGCGCAAGCGTCGCTCCTCGCCGAACTCGGATCGCTGGCGCGCCGGCACCTCTTGGTCTGCGTCTTCATGAACGACGCGGCCGTAAGCGCGGCGCTGGCCGTGCCGCCGCGCGACGTTTTAGGCGCCTATCGCGCCGGCGTCGCGCTCGGGTTGGAAGAGGAGCGCCGCACGGCCGCCGCGATGCTGGCGCGTACGGGTGCAGTGGTTCTCGACGTGCCGGCAAAAAAGTTGACGACCGCGCTCATCGACGAATATCTGCGCGTGAAGCAGCGCGGTCTCGTGTGAGCCGTCGCCCGCAAAATCCAAAGTACAGCGCGAGCAAAATCGCGGTCGCGACCCCGACCGCGATGCGAACGCCGGCCGGCCAGCGCTGGGGTGAAACGAAGCCTTCGATCGTTCCGGCGACGACCAGCATCGACGCGACGCCGGCGATCAACGTCCCCGCGCGCCGAGCGTTGACGAGGATCGCGTCGCGCCGCCGCAAGCGGCCCGGGTACAGCACGCCGGCGGCGATCAGCAGCCCGGCCCCGCCGGCGATTTGAATCGCCGTAAGCTCGATCACGCCGTGCGGCGCGATGGTCGCCCAGTAGTCGTAACCGAAGCCGGCGTTGGCGAAGAGCGCGCCCATGCCGCCGGCCATCAGCCCATTCTGCGCGATGATGTAGAGCGTCAGCACGCCCAGCGTTATCGCTCCCGCGAACGCCACGATCGCGACCTTCACGTTGTTGGCCACGATCCTGGCCGACATGGCCGGCGCAAAATCGCGGTCGAAGGCGAAATTTGAATCGTGCAGACTCTTGCGAATCGCGTCGGGGACGATGCTGCCGGGAAGCAAGGAATAGGCCTGCGCGGGGTGCGCACGAATCAGCGCGTACGCCACCACGGCGCACGCGACCGTGACCGCCGTACAAATCGCGAAGTATGCGAACGACCGGCGGAACTCGCGCGGAAACGTCTCGCGATAAAAACGGCCGATGCGCGAGCTTCCGCTCTCGGCCGCTCCGCCGTACACGTACGCGTGCGCGCGGGCGGTAAGCCGATTGAGATATTCGATCAGCGGACGATCGAATTCGCGACCCCGAACGTACGCAAGATCGCTGGTCGTCGCCCGATACAGCCTTCCCAGCTCGACGACCTCGTCCGCGGCAAGCCCGCGGACGCCGCGCCGTCCCGCTCGCGCCACCAAATCCTCGAGCCGCTGCCACGTACCCGATCGCCGCTTCGCAAAGCGCGCCTGCTGCACGCCGCAAAGAGTTCGCGGCGGCGTCGGGCATTCCGGCTTGCTGCCGGAAGTGGATAGCGCCGGCCGGAAAGCGAATGGCGGACGTGCATGGATCGGAACCTCGACGTTCGGACTCCCGAGAGCGTCGCACTGACGTACCAGTTGGCGGGACTGGGCAGCCGCTTCTTGGCAGTCGCGATCGACCTGCTTTTGCAGCTCGCGATTCTGCTGACGCTTTTTGGCGGACTGCTGCTGGCGGCGTCGCGCATCGAGCCGGCCGCCAAGCACGTCGTTGCCTCGGGATCCGAAAAGATCGTCGAAGCGATTGCGATCGCCCTGTTGGTGGCGGTCGTGTTCGCGATATTTTTCGGCTACTTCATCGTCTTCGAGACCTTCTGGAACGGCCAGACGCCGGGTAAAAAGGCGATCGGCATTCGAGTCGTGCGCGACGGCGGGTATCCGGTCGACTTCGGCGCCGCCCTGGTGAGAAATCTCATCCGCGTGGGCGAAATGGCGATCGGCAGTTACGTGCTATCGGCCGTCAGCATGCTGCTTTCGGCCGAGAACAAGCGGCTCGGCGATTTCGCCGCGGGCACGATCGTGGTCCGCGACGAGCGGCTGGCACTGCCCGAGATCCTCGCCAACGAAGCCGAGCCGGTCTACAGCGCGACCCGATATCTGTCGGGCGAAGAGCGGTCGCTGATAAAGCGCTTTCTCGATCGGCGCGACGAGTTGGCACCCGAGCGCCGCAGCGAACTGGCGGCCCAACTCGCGGGGCGCGTCCGCGAACGCGTGCCGGCCGACCTAGCGCGTCTGGACGACGAATCTTTGCTCGAGCGCCTCTAACCGCCGTTGCGAAACTTGCCGGCCAGGTCGCGCGCGAAATCCATCGCATCGCGTTTGGTGGTCTCGAAAATCTTTGCGGCTTGGCCGCGGGTCATGTGGTGTCCGTGTTCGAGGAAAAACGTGACGCTCTCGCCGACCACGATCGTTCCGGCGTAGGCGATCGCGCCCTTGATCGCGATTCCGGCGACGGGAATGAAGCCGCTGAGTTCGCGCGCGAGCGTGCGCCAGCCGAAACCGCCGCCGACGACCGGGAGCAGCTGCCACATGTGCGCGACGTCCGGGTCGCGGCCGTAAGCGGCTTCGATGTGCAGGAGCAGCATCATCTGGATGCCGGTGATGGCCACCATGTCGCCGGCCGACGCGACCGCACCGAGCACGATGCCGACGATCGGGATGTGATCGACCACCGCGCTCGCCAGCGAAACTTTGAGCGCGTTGCTCGCGGCGTCGCGCGTGAGCTTAGCGGCGACGGCTTCGCGCATCGCCGGCAGGCGGCGCCCGATCGCGATCTCGACGCCGCGCGAAGCATCCACCAGATGCGGGAAAATTCGGCCGCGCAGCGCGTCGCGCGAAATGCCGGGTACGACGTATCGTCCCCAGGTTCCGGGCGGCGGGGCCGACGACGGGCCGCTTGGCGGCGCGTCGGCGTCGATCGTCGCCGCGAGCATCGGAACCTTCAAGCCTTTGAGCGGCGCGAGATCGGTTTCGGAGAAATCGTTGGGCCGTCCGAGGAACAGCACCGCCCGGACCTCGCCGGGTTCGCCAATCGGCGCGGCCGGCGAAAAAACCGTTTCCAGGCACGCGGCGGCGTCGAGCGGCACCGCGTCGTCGGCGTGGCCCGACAGCAGGAGCGCGCGCATTTCGGCAATCAGCGCCGGATCGCCGCAGAGTAGGAAACGAAACGGTTTGCGCACGTGCACCTGAACGGAACGAACGTCGATTCCGCGTCGAACCAGTTTGAGAAGGTCGCGCGCGCCTAGTGCGGATGCCATACCATGGTCCTTTACTACAAGCCGAGTTCCGAGAGCGTTGCCGCTTCGGTACCGTCGGCTCGTCGAAGTTCTTTCATCGGGTCGTCGGTGAAATCGAGATAGACCAGACCGACGAAGATCTCGAGCGGCCACGCGTGCATGCCGTGCGCGTTCGCAACGTCGACGATCGTCGATTTGGAGTTTTTAGCTTCGGCGACGATCGCCTCGGGCGTGCTCTTGATGTCGGCCGCCACGATCGTCGCGAGCGTGACGTCGCCCGGCGTTAGGCCCTCGTGCAGCATCGTTCGATAGTCGAGGCCCGGCGATCCGAAACGCTGCTGGAGTGCGTTCTGAAGCGTCGAGTACCTCTGCGGCGACGTCCCCAAGCCCAGCAGCGTGATCCGGGTGGAAATTTGGCGCGACCGCGCCATATTGTAGAGCTGCGCGCCTTGCGACGCCGCCGTCGCGGCGGCATTGAACTCGGCGACGTTCTTCTGCATGATGGGCTCGATCGAGGCATACGAGCTTTGGCTGAGGTCGCCGTTGAATCCGAGCTGAACGTGATCGAGTTCTTTGAAAAACTCGTCTAAGTCACCGAGCGATTGGTCCAGCATCGTCAGCGAGGCGCGGGCCGCGTCGACGGAGCGAAGCATGTCGCCGTCGGACATCGAAAGCTCGTTCATCATCTGCGGATACGACGGCAGAATTGCGAGCGAGTCGGCCGGAATAGGCATCGACGAAAACGGTTCGAGCATTTCGGCGTAGATATCGGCGCCTTCTTTGAGCAGCCCGTTCTCTTTGTTCTTCTCCAACGATCCCACTCCACCGATCGGAGCCTGCGCGTCTTGCAGCGCGCTGTCGATCGAACGCGACATCAGCGTGAGATTTTTCACGATGGCTTCCACGCGCGATCCGCGGCGAATGTTGATGCGGCTAAAATCCGGAATTTCGTACTGAAGCGTCCCGACGCGCGTATCGATCGCCTTGAGCTGATCTTTGCCTTCGGCGGCGCGGGCGTGGATTTGGGTTGCGGCTTCGATTTGCGAAGCCTGGCCGGCGCGCACGGCACTTTGCAGTTTGGGCAGGTTCGGATGGGTCAGGGTGACCCGCTGAACTTCCATTTGGCGCAGCGCCGCAATGCGCTGGTTGGCCGTCGCCCGCGTCTGCGGGGAGCCCAGCTGGGCGGCCTCGGCCAACGTTTGCCGGCTCTTGCTGGTCAGCCCGAGCGCGAGCTGTGATTCACCCAGTTCGAGCAGCGCTTCGGGATTTTGCGGATCCGCTTTGAGGACCTGATTCAGCCGGATCGACGCAAACTCGTAGCGGGCGCGTTCCTCGTCGCTGGACGCCTGCACGAGTTGTTGGGCGGTGGTGACGTTCTTGGGATCCAGCTCGGGATAGCCCATCAAGTGCGCGACCCGTTTTTTCGGATCGGGATGGTCCTCGAGATATTTCGTGAGCAGGTCGCTGCGGTCGTCCTGAAGCACGGCCAAGTGCGCCATCATCGTAACCATCGATTCGGGGTCGTACCCGGCCCGCGACATCAGTTGCAGTCCGTAACGATCGGCCTCCAGTTCGTCTTCGCGCGAGATCTTTGCCATGATGCCGGCTTCGGCGAGGCCGCCAAAGTTGTAAATGATCGGCGAAAAGAGCGACGCGAGCCCGAAGAGAATCTGCAGGATCTCGGCCTTCGATTGCGTCGTAATGACGTGACGCCGTTCGATGTGCCCGGTTTCGTGGCCGATAACGCTCGACAGCTCGTCGTCGGACTGCACGAAATCGACCAGACCCTCGTTGATATACAGAAACCCGCCCATCGTCGCGAACGAGTTGATGCTGTTGTCGTTGATGATCTTCACCGAGTACGGGACGTCCTTGCGGGCGACTTGATTCCAGAGATTCTCGGCGATGCCCTGAACGTACGCGTTGAGCAGCGGATCGCTCTCGATCACGCTGCCCGCGACGATCTGCTGGTCTTCGGCTTGACCCAACTGGATCTCGGCGGCGGTGGACATGGCGACGCCGGGTGCCGGGGTGACGGCACTTAATAAGGCGATGATGACGAAGATGGGAACGATTCGGCGCATCATAAATCGGCTTTCTTAAACGGTACTCCAAAGGGCCGCCCGATGTTGCGGACGGGGGAGGGAACGCAACGACCTCCACTGGCTACCAACGAGCGGGCGGCCCGCCGAGTTACATTTAAGCGGCTGCCGCTGTGCACGAGATGTGGATAATAGCAAGAACTTGCGAGTCCGGTGTGGATGACGGCGGGGATAGACCGGTGAGGGTGTGAACCGGGCGAGTCAGGCGCACCCCATCGGTATTCGGAGAATGACGTGACACTCTTACGCGGCAGGAGAGCGGGCCTCGAAGTTGCTCTTGCCGGGCGGGAGCTCGGCGAAGCGTTCGATGAACTGGAAGCTCGTCTTGCCGAGCGGCCGGGCTTCTATCGAGGCACCTCGGCCGTCGCCAACTTTGGTACGACCCGGCCGGCTTCGGACGACTTGATCCGCTTGGGCCGACTCCTCGGGGACGCGGGAATCGAGCTGCGCGCGATCGCCGGAAGCCCCGACGTCGGAGAGATTGCGATGGCCTGCGGCCTGGCGTTTGAAGCCGTGGCTGCGCCCGCCTCCGACGCGCACGAGCTCGATCGGCGGCGGGCGCTGCGCCCGCGCCGCGACGCCAAGCTTTCGGATTCCGCCCGCTCGCTGGTGGCCGATTTTGCGGGTGCCCGGGCGGACATCGCCGATCGCCGCCGGCGCGGCGAAGCCAGCGTGCCGCGCGTCGATCCGGCCGCCGCGCCGAGCCCGGGGGCGGCCCCGTCGCCACTCGAGTTCGGGCCCGCCCTGCACCTGGTGGAGACGCCGTCGAGCACGCTGTATCACGCCGGGACGCTGCGCGGGGGGCAGGCGCTGCATCACGACGGGAACGTCGTCGTCGTCGGCGACGTCAATCCCGGGGCCGAACTGGTCGCAACCGGCGACGTGCTGGTGTTCGGACGGCTGGCCGGGGTCGCGCACGCCGGCGCTCAGGGCGACGAGAATGCCCGCGTCTATGCCCTCGACCTCGATGCAACCCAACTGCGCATCGCGACGTTCATCGCCGCGGACGGCGACAACGCCGGCGCGGGCGGCGCCGGCGGCGCGGAGGCGGCGGTCGTGCGCGACGGCCGGATCGTCGTCGTCGCTTTGGATCAACTTGGCCAGCTCGAACGGGGAGTCACTCAATCGTGAGCGCACGGCGAATCGTCATTACGTCCGGCAAGGGCGGTGTCGGCAAAACGACGACCACCGCGAATCTCGGCGCCGCGCTGGCCAAACGCGGCAAGCGCGTCATCCTGATCGATGCGGACATCGGACTGCGCAACCTGGACCTCGTTTTGGGGCTCGAAAAGCGCATCGTCTTCGACCTCGTCGAGGTGGCCGAGGGGCGGTGCCAGCTTCGCCAAGCGTTGATTAAGGACAAGCGTTTCGAGTCGCTCTCGGTGCTGCCGGCCGCGCAGACGCGCGAAAAAGATTCGATCACCGAGGAGCAGTTCTCGGCCATCGTCGAGCGCGCCGCCGAGGCCAGCGACTACGTGCTGATCGACTGCCCGGCCGGTATCGAAGCCGGCTTTCGAAACGCCGTCGCCGGGGCGGCCGAAGCGATCGTCGTAACCACGCCGGAGGTGAGCGCGATTCGCGACGCCGACCGGGTCGTCGGAAAGCTCCACGATCGCGGCAAGCCGATTCGGCTGATCGTCAACCGGCTACGCTCGGAGATGGTGCGCAGCGGCGACATGCTTTCGGTCGACGACGTGTGCGAGGTTTTAGCGATCGAGCTTCTCGGCGTCGTCCCGGACGACGAAGAGATCATCGACACGACCAATCGCGGCGAGCCGGTGGTGCTCGACGAAACCAGCCGCCTGCGCGTGATTTACGACAAGATCGCCCGGCGTCTCGAAGGCGAGATCGTGCCGTTCACCAGTTTCGACAATCAAAGCTTCTTTGGGCGTCTGATCGACGCCATGAAAGCGGGGTAACCGTGCACGAGTTCAAAGCCGGCGACGACGAGAAGGCAAGCGATGCGGGCGCCGCCGAGGTAAGGCTCGGACGGGCGATCGTGATAACCTCGGGGAAAGGCGGCGTCGGCAAGACGACGACGACTGCGAACCTTGGCACGGCGTTGGCGCAACGCGGCGCCACGGTCGTGCTGGTCGACGCCGACGTCGGCCTGCGCAATCTCGATATAGTGTTGGGGCTCGAGAGCCGCGTGAAACACCATCTCCTCGACGTGCTCGAAGAAGTGGTGTCGCTCGACGACGCGCTGGTGCCCGACAAACACAGCCAGACGCTCTCGCTGCTGGCGGCGGCCCAGTCGCGCGAAAAGGAAGACGTCGACACGGATAAGATGCGCGCGCTGATACGTACCTTGCGCGAACGCTTCGACTACGTACTGATCGATTGTCCGGCCGGCATCGAGATGGGGTTCAAAAACGCGGTCGCCGGAGCCGAAGAGGCGATCGTCGTGTGCACGCCCGAGGTCTCGGCGGTGCGCGACGTCGATCGCGTCGTGGGCCTGCTCGGCAACCGCTTCAAACCGCAGCTCGTCATCAACCGGCTGCGGCCGCAGCTGGTAAAGAAAGGCAAGATGCTTTCGGTCGAGGACGTCAACGCGATCCTGCGCCTCCCCCTGCTGGGCGTGATCGCCGACGAACCCGAAATTATCGTGACGACCAATCGCGGCGAACCGCTGGCGTTGCGCAAGGACGCGCCGACCGGAGCCGCCTACCACGCGATCGCGGCGCGCGTCGCCGGGGAAGACGTTCCGGCGCCGATGCCGCGGCTCAAAGAAACGTTCTTCGAGCGCTTGGGCTCGATCTTTGGAGGCAAGCGTTCGTGATCGATTTTCTCAAACGGCTTTTCGGGCAGTCGGATTCGAGCAGCTCGACCGCCAAGGAGCGGCTGCGACTGGTCCTGATGACCGATCATCTGGAGCTCGCTCCGGACATGATCGAGGCGATGAAGCGCGATCTCGTCGACGTCATCTCGCGCTACGTCGAGGTCGACCGCGACAAGATCGAAGTGAACTTCGAACAGCAGGACAAAGCGCTCGCCATGCTCGCGAATATTCCGATCCTGTCGGTAAACCGTACCGGCAACGGACACGCCCCGCAGGTCGCGGCGGTAACGGTGGTGCCGGCGCTCGCCGACGTTCCCGGAGAGGATGCGGAAGCGCCCTTTCCGGACATCGTCAAGCGCCGGCGGCGCCGCCGCAAGAAGGCCAAGAGCCAGGTCGCCGCGCCGCCCGAGACGGTGCCCGCACGCTAGGAGTTTGTCTGACTTGGGCCTTTTGCGGATTCGGCGTCGAATTTTGTTCGGAGACGAGGCGCGAAGAGGGAGCGAAGCCGAAGCTTCGTGACCGATGAGCAACGAAGTATTCGGACAAAAGACGACCCGGAGACGGAAAAGCGCCTAAGTCAGACAAACTCCTAGGATCCACCACGTTAACGTTTGGCAGCGACGCAAAGCGGTTCGTTCGCAATTTCAATTGGCCGCTCGCGATCGCCAGTATCGTCGCGACCGCGATCGGCATCGTCTGCATCGGATCGGCCGGCCTGCACAACGAGCAGTTTGCCGGGGAAGCGCGACGCCAGATCTTCT
>DATCGB010000351.1:0-2721 GCA_036509155.1 Candidatus Tumulicola sp.
GGGGTGATCGCCAAACGTCTGGATGCCGCCTACGATTTTGGGCGGCGCGATGCGGTCGTCAAAGTGAAACGGCGGTACACCGCCGACTGCGTCGTCGGCGGCTTCCGTAGATCCAAAGACGGCACGGTCGCATCGCTGCTGCTCGGCCTGTACGACGATGCCGGAAAACTCGATCACATCGGCTTCGTCGGCAGCATGAGCGCGACCGAGCGCAAGCGCGCCGCCGAACTGCTCGAACCGATCGTCGAGCCGCCCGGCTTCACCGGCACCGCGCCCGGCGGACCCAGCCGATGGCGCAAGGGCGAAGCCGAAAGCGCGTGGTTTCCCGTCAAACCGGCGGTCGTCGTCGAAGTGTCGTTCGATCACGTCACGGCGCGGCGATTCCGCCACGCCGCACGTCTGCTGCGCTGGCGTCCCGACAAATCCCCGCGCCAATGCACGATCGATCAGCTGCTCGACCCCTCGTAGCTTAGTCGTTGAGGTCGGACGGGCGAAGGTTCGGGCTAACGGTCTGTCGGAAGCGTATGGCTCTCTATTGCTACTTCGAAAGGATCACGATATGCGTCTGCTTGGAACGTTCGGGTCGGCAGTCGGTTGGGGCGCAGCGATCGCACTCTTGGCGGCGTGTTCGGGCGCCCCGGTCACGCCGTCGTCGCCGGGTACGCTTAACGCCGTCGCGAGACCGTCGCACGGCGTCTCTGCGCCGAACGGCACCCTCGGAGTTTCCACGTCGTTGCATTCGAAGATGAATGCCGGCGCAGGCTGGCTGTCGCCGCAGGCGCAGGCCGGGAAAGCCCTGTTGTTCGTGGCCGACCAGGGTAATCAGCGCGTCTGGATCTATCCGCAGAAGGGGACGAATCCGGCGCCCATCGGACAAATTACCGATGCCGTCAGCGGGCCGGACGGCATCTACGTCGATAAGAACGGCACGCTGTACGTCTGTAACTTCGGTAACGGCACGGTTACGGAGTATCCGAAGGGCCAGACGACGAGCAGCAAGACGCTGACCGGCGCGGGCTCGCCGAAGTACGTTATCGCCGGCGGCAACGGAACGGTCTATGTTTCGGACTTCCACGGGAGCGCTGGCGGCCGGGTGCTCGAATACGCCGGCGGCAGCACGACCCCGACGACGACCATTCCGTTTCAAACGTTCCCCGCCGGCATAGCGCTGGACGGACACGGTAGAATCTACGTCGCCTATCAAGATTCCGGCAACAACGATATGGAAGTGCTGAGGTTTGCCCCCGGCAAGACGAAGGGTAAAAACCTCGGCATTCACGTGAAGTTCGGCTACCCGGGCGGTGCGACGATCGACCGGAGCGGCAACCTGCTGGTTGCCGATCAGAGCGTGTCGCAAGTCGACGTTTTTCCGCCGGGCGCGACGGCGCCGTCGCAAGTGATCTCGGGCTTCCCGCTGGCGTATCAGATCGCGCTCGACCATCAAAACAACCACTTGTACGTGAGCGCGCCGTCCGGCTCGGTGGCCGAGGTCAACTATCCGGCCGGAACGCCGATACAGTCGATCACCAACAGTCTAAGCGGTGCCTACGGCGTCGCGGTAAGCCCCAAGTAAACTGCGTCGATCGGCCCGGCCCTACATGGGCCGGGCGTCGACGCGGCGTGCGCTGTCGATGACATTGCCGGTGTTAACCGTCTCGGCGCGCTCGATCAACAAAATCTCCGTCCCGGCTTCGGCGACCGGTTTGTGTTCGACGCCGCGCGGCACGCATAGTAACTCGCCAGGACCAAACGACTCGATCCGGTCCGCTTCGCCGCTGCGATAATGCATGTCGATGCGTCCGCGGACGACCAGAAAGATTTCGTCTTCCTCGGCGTGATGGTGCCAAACGAACTCGCCTTCGACCTTCGCGGCTTTGAGCGCGAACTCGTTCGCGCGCGCCAGGATTCGCGGACTCCAGGTTTCGGAAAACGAGTCGAACGCCGAAGCCAGCGACACCTTGCGAAGTTCTATCACGGTACGACCCCCCTCTTAGCTACAACGAGTTGCGGGCGCGCCGTTCGATGAGGCGCAGCAACGCGTCGACGATCACGGCCAGCGCCGACGCGGCTAAACTTCCGGCTACGATCATGGCGGGCTGATGCAGCGTTAAACCGTTGAAGATCAGCACGCCTAAACCGTCGCCGCCCACGTATCCGCCGAGCGTGGCGATGGCGATCATAGCAATCGCGGCGACCCGCACGCCGCCGATGACCACGGGCAGTGCCTGCGGAAACTCGACGCGTGCTAGAACCTGACCGGCCGACATGCCCAGGCCGCGCGCGGCGTCGACTTGCGCGCGGTCGACGCCGTTGATGCCCGCGACGATGTTGCGCGCCAGCATGAACTGCGCGTAGACCACCAGCGCGACGAAGATCGGCGTGAAGCCCAGGCCGAATAGCCGCACCAACACGCCCAGCAGCGCGAGACTCGGAATGGTGTAGAGCGCGCCCAGCGCTCCCAGCAGCCAGGTCGCCAGGTGCGGGCGCCGGGCCGCGTAAATGCCGAGCGGAAGCGCCACGGCGAGCGCCACGATCAATGCGCCCGCGACGATTTCAACGTGCGCAGCGGTGAGGCCGGCGATTTTCCCGGGATGCGCAAACAGGTAGCTCACTCGCGAATGGTTTCGCGAACGTGCAGGTAGTATCGCCGGTAGACGTCGTCGCCGGCGTGCACTAGGTCGCGGACGTACGGCGTGGCCGGCCGGTCGAGCAGCTCGAGCG
>DATCGB010000352.1:0-6174 GCA_036509155.1 Candidatus Tumulicola sp.
GGAGTACAGGTGATCGACGGATGAAGCACGAGACCGTTTGCGGCCTCGATATCGGGACGACCAAGACCTGTGCGGTCGTCGCCGTAGACGGTCCCAACGGGCTTGAGTTCGTCGGCGTCGGCGAGGCGCCGTCGCTGGGCATGCGCAAGGGCGTCGTGGTCGACCTGGAAGAGACGATCAAGTCGATCGAAGCCGCCACCGAAAAGGCCGAGCGCATGGCCGGCCTTCACATCGGCGACGTCTTCGTCGGGATCACCGGCGATCACATCCGCAGTACCAATAACCGGGCGGTCGTGGCGGTCTCGGGCGACGATCGCGAAGTATCCCCAACCGACGTTCGGCGGGTCGTCGACGCCAGCAAGATCATCAACCTGCCGGGCGACCGGCAAATCATTCACGCCCTGCCGCGCTTCTTTACGGTCGACGGTCAGGAAGGCGTGGACGACCCGGTCGGGATGGCCGGCGGACGCCTGGAAGTCGACACCCACATCGTGACCGGCGGATCGAGCTTCATCACCAACGTGCTTAAGTGCGTGCACCGCGCGGGGATCGAGGCGGTCGGCCTCGTGTTCGAGCCGCTCGCCAGTTCGGCCGCAACGCTGCAGGCCGAGGAAAAGCAGGTCGGGGTCGTGATGCTCGATATCGGCGGCGGCACGACCGACATCGCCGTCTACTCGCTGGGCAGCGCCATCTTTACGGCCACGATCCCGGTCGGCGGCAACATTCTCACCAACGACATCTCGCTCGGGCTCAAGACGACCCTGGCCGAGGCCGAGGACGTCAAAAAGCGCTTTGGCGCGGCCGTTCGAGACGCCGGCAATGAGGACAGCTTCGGGGTGCGCACGCTCGACGGCCGTTCGAACAAGGACCACAACACCGAGCAGCTGCGCCAGATCGTGGTGCCGCGCGTGATCGAAACGCTTCGCATGGCCAAGCAGAAGATCGTCGAAAACGTGCCGCGCGATCTGGTGCTCGGCGAAGTCGTGCTGACCGGGGGCGGTGCGCTGCTGCCCAACATCGAATCGATTGCCGAAGACGTTTTCGGATTGCCGGTACGCGTCGGCATGCCGAATGCGGCCGGAGGTTTGACCGACGCAATGGCGCTCCCGCAGTACTCGACGGCGATCGGGCTCGTGCTCTTCGGCGCGAACGACGAACGCGACGCCGCCGATACCGGGCGCCGGCGCGGCGGATCGATCGTCCACCGCGTTCAGAAATGGTTGTCGGATTTATGGAACTAACGCCCCGCCCTCCGCGGCGCAAACGCGCCGCCGCCGCCGATCCAACCGGCCTGACGCCGCAAGCTGCTGCCGAGATGCTCGAACCCGCCGCGGTTCCCGAAGCTGCCGAAATTCCCGAAGCTGCCGAGATTCCCGAAGCCGAAGCGGTTTCACCACCCCCGTCCCCCGAACCGCCCCCACAAGACACGCTTTTTCCGACGGAGGAACCGAAACGAAGAATGGCTGACGCACGACGCTCCGCTCCCGAGCCCGAGCACGCCGCCACGATCAAAGTGATCGGGATTGGCGGAGGCGGCTGCAACGCCGTCAATCGCATGGTTCGAGCCGGCTTGGCCGGCGTCGATTTCTTTTCGGTCAACTCCGACGTGCAGGCGCTGCGCAGCGCGGCGACCGAGAATACGGTTCACATCGGCGGCGGCCAGACGCGCGGTCTAGGCGCCGGGGCAAACCCGTTGCTCGGGCGCGAAGCGGCCGAAGAATCGCGCGAGGACTTAGCGCTGATCCTCGAGGGCGCCGATCTCGTCTTTCTGACGGCCGGCATGGGCGGCGGGACGGGCACGGGCGCAGCGCCCGTAATCGCCGAGATCGCGCGCCAGTCGGGAGCGCTGACGATCGCCGTGGTCACGAAGCCGTTTGCGTTCGAAGGTAAAAAGCGCATGCAGATCGCCGAAAACGGCATCGTCGAGCTGGAAGGCAAGGTCGATACGCTTATCACGATTCCGAACGAGCGCATCCTGCAAGTCATCGAGAAAAAGACGCCGCTCAACGAAGCCTTTGCGTACGCCGACGACGTGCTGCGTCAGGGCATCCAAGGCATCAGCGACCTGATCACTCAGCCCGGCTTAATCAACCTCGACTTTGCCGACGTCAAGACGATCATGACCGACGCGGGATCGGCGATGATGGGGATCGGCGAAGGCTCGGGCGAGCATCGCGCCGCCGACGCCGCTCAGAAAGCGATTGCCTCGCCGCTCCTCGAGACGACCATTGAGGGCGCGCGCGGCGTGATTTTCAACATCACCGGCGGTCCGGATATGGCGATGTACGAAGTCAACGAGGCGGCCGAGATGATCAGTCGCGCCGTCGACCCCGAAGCCCAGATCATCTTCGGCGCATCGATCGATCAAGGGATGAGCGGCAAGGTGCGCGTGACGGTGCTGGCGGCCGGTTTTGGGCCGCCGCGCAGCTTCCACGACTCGCAGACCGGCTACGCATTCGACAAGGGCGGAAAGCTGGAAACCGTCGCGCCCGTCAACATGGACGACATCGAAGTTCCGGCGTTCCTACGCTATCGCGGCTAGGAGCCTGTAGGAGTATGACGATTTTCGGATCTACGCCGAATTTTGTTCGGAGACGAGGCGCGAAGAGGGAGCGAAGCCGTAGCTTCGTGACTGATGAGCAAGGAAGTATCCGGACAAAAGGCGGCGTGGAGACGGAAATAGGTCATACTCCTACAGGCTCCTATGCCTAAAGACCGGTCTTCATGGCGTACTCCGCGCGCGTACTGCTCGATTCGGTAAGTCCGGCGGGGGTTCGGCTCACCACGCTTGAGGTGACCTTCCCCCGCTTCGTTCTTTCCGAGTTCAATACGCACCGCGTTCTCTCAAGAAATTCGGCGAGTTCGCGGGCCGTGCCGACCAGCAAACTCCTCGAACGCGTCGAAAACGATCCGGTTCTACCGCTCGAGTGGGGGCGCAATAAAGCCGGTATGTCGGCCACCGATACGTTGTCGCCGCAGGAAGAGGACGAAGCCAAGCGCATCTGGCTGAGCGCCCGCGACGCCGCCGTGACGCACGCGCGCCGGATGCTGGAGTTGAAGGTTCACAAGCAAGAACTCAACCGCGTCCTCGAACCGTTTCTGTGGCATACGGTGATCGTCACCGCAACCGAATGGGAGAACTTCTTCGCGCTGCGCTGTTCTCCGAGCGCGCAACCCGAGATCCGAGCCGCGGCCGTGCGGATGCGGGAGGCGATGCAAGCCGGCAGCCCGCACGAGGTGGCCTTCGACGCCTGGCACCTGCCGCTCGTCCAGGACGACGAGCGGCGCTTGGACGTCGAGACGCGCAAGAAAATCTCGGCCGCCCGCTGCGCGCGCGTTTCCTATCTGACCCACGACGGCAAGCGCGAAATCGAGAAGGATCTCGACCTGTACGACCGGCTAAAGGCCGACCGGCATTTGAGTCCGTTCGAACACGTCGCGACGCCCGCGACGGATACGCAATTCCACGCCAACTTTCGCGGATGGGTGCAGATGCGCCGCGAGATCGAAGCAGCGACGTGGCCGTCGCTTTCGGTCCGCCATTAGCGCGCCGAAGCTTCTCCCAAGTCGGTCGTATCGCTTGGTGCGCTGGAAGAACGGCGGGGGAACGTCGCGGGAAATCGCCGCCGCGCCGGCCTCGGTCGATCCGGCCTGGCGCCTGTCGATCGCGACGATCGATTGCGACGGCCCTTTTTCCGATTTCACCGGATACGACCGGTCGATCGTGCCGGTTGAGGGAAACGGCGTCGAGCTGACGTTCGATGAGGTCGATGTGGCGCTCGTCGATCGTCGCTTCCAGCCGTATGCCTTTCGCGGCGAGCGGCGTACGTGGTGCCGGCTGCTCGATGGACCGGTGCGCGACTTCAACGTCATGACGCGCCGCTCGGCTTTTTCGCACGCGGTCGCGGTCCGCGAAGCCGGCGCGCCGATCGCCGTCGAACGCGGCAGCCGCTGCTTCGTCCACGTTCTCAGCGGCGGAATCGGCGAGGCGCGCGCCGGCGACACGCTGCGCATCGACCGGCCCGGCGCGTTCGCTACCGACGACGCCGAACTCGGCACGCTGCTGTGTGTCGCGACCATCGCAGCCGTCAGCAGCCCGCCGTCAAAGCCGCGACGAAAATCCTCTTAGCCAATCTCCTAAAACGTACGCCGTTACGGCCGCTCGGGTCGCTGGGTTAAGCGAACGTGCGTGACGCGCGTTCCCCATCCGTGGAGCGGTCGGACATTAAGAATAAATTTCGTTACCGGTTATTTTCATGCGTGCGATGACTGTGATATAAACGTTGCCTACGGGGCGCCGACGTAACAATTCGGCGATCCGTTACGTCTTCTGTAAAACGAAGAGGTTTGGGGTGTGATCGTTTCGGAAAAGTTTCGAGCTCCGTTCGGACTCGAGGGCCAACGTGTATACGGCGACGTCGATGCGGCGGCCGTTGCCGGCGACGAACCGGCGATTCGCACGGTCGATGAGATTTTCGACTCGGCCATTCGTGCTCGTGCGTCCGACGTTCACATCGAACCGTTCGCCGGCGGCGGCCGCGTGCGCGAGCGGGTCGATGGAATTTTGCGCGAGTCGCGCCGTCTGTCGGCGCGCTTGCTGCCCCGGGTGCTTTCGCGCATCAAACTTCTGGCCGGCATGGATATCGCCGACCGCCGGCTGCCCCAGGACGGCCGCTATGCGGTCGAACGTCCCGGCGGCTCGATCGACGCGCGCGTGTGTTCCATCCCGACCATCGAGGGCGAGAAGTTGGCGGTGCGGCTGCTGGACGTGCATGCCCGGATCCCCGCTTTGGAGGCCCTGGGAATGCCGCCGGCGATGGCCGCGCGGTATCGGGCTTTGATCCACGCCCCCGCGGGTTTTGTGGTCGTCTGCGGACCCACGGGCAGCGGGAAAACGACGACCTTGTATGCGTCGATTTCCGAACGGAACGTGAGCGGCGCGCAGATTTGCAGCATCGAGGATCCGGTCGAGATTCGGATTGCCGGCGTCGCGCAGGTGCAGATAAACGTGCGCGCCGGCCTGACGTTCGGCGCGGGCCTGCGCTCGTTTCTACGCCAGGACCCTAACGTGATCTCGATCGGCGAGATGCGCGACGTCGAAACGGCCTCGGTGGCGACGTCGGCCGCGTTGTGTGGGCAGCTCGTGCTTACGACGCTGCATAGCAACGACGCGTTGTGCGCGCTCGACCGGCTGGTGGAGCTGGGCGTATCGCCGCGCGGTGTCGGCGCGGCGATCTCGGGAATCGTGTCGCAACGACTCGTCCGCCGGCTGTGCACGCGCTGTAAACGCGCCGCGCGAGCGGGACCCGGCTCGCAACGCTTCGGTGTGCCGCCCGATGCCGTGGTCGCCGAAGCGGCCGGCTGCGAGCGGTGCGACGGCACCGGCTATCGCGGCCGCAAGGGCGTGTTCGAACTCGTCGCGATGTCGCTCGGCTTGCGCCACGCCGTCGAAACGCAGGCGCCGCCGAGCGTCGTGAGCGACGCCGCCGCCGGCGCCGGGTACGAACCGTTAGCCGGCGCCGCCGGCAGGCTCATCCTCGAGGGCGAGTGCGCGGTCGAAGAAGCGACGCGCGTTCTGGGATCGCCGGCCGGATAGTGCCGCGATCGCCGGCTTCGATTCGACTCGTCGATGCGATTCACGCGGGCCGTGGGCGGAACGCTTCGGACGTCCATTTCGGTCTCGATATGCCGCCGATTCTGCGCGTCGACGGGGCGCTCGAACGACTGGCGGAACCGCCCCTGACGTCCGACGAGGTGCGCGAAATCGCCGAGAGTCTGCTGAGTGCAACGGAGATTGCGCGTCTGTCGGCCGAGGGCGATGTCAGCACGGCATGGAGCCATCAGAATCTAGGGAGGACGCGCGCCCACCTCTACGGTTCGCAGCAGGGCCTGACGATCGCCGTGCGGTTGTTGGACGCGAAGGTCCCCTCGTTGGAGTCGCTCGGGTTGCCCGAGGCGCTGAGCGCGCTTTCGCAACGCGAACGCGGCCTCGTCATCTTGGCCGGTCCGACCGGCAGCGGAAAGTCAACGACGATGGCCGCGCTCGTAGATCGCATCAACGCGCAGCACGCGCGCCGCATCGTGACGATCGAAGACCCGATCGAATACCGTCACGAAAGCCGGCGCTCGATCGTGACCCAGCGCGCGATCGGGCGCGACACGCCGAGTCTTGGG
>DATCGB010000353.1:0-2529 GCA_036509155.1 Candidatus Tumulicola sp.
AGACGTTTTCGACGGTGAGGTTGCCCGAATCGGCCGCGATCCAGTAGGGCCGGCTGCCCGCAAAGGCGTCGATTCGCAGGCCGCGCGGCGATGACGAGGTGATCTCGACGCGCCAATCGCCGGCATGCGTGTTCGCGTGAAAGTCCCGATAGTTCGTCAGCACTCGCAGCGAGAGATCGAGCGGTGACGCGGCCCGCAACACGCGATAGCGGACGTACGTGACGTTCGCTCCCGGCTCCATCCAGACGCGTTTTTCCAGAATCGCGTCGGCCAACGCGAACTCCCAAACCGGCGTGGTGGCGTCGAGGTAAAATCGCTCGATGTTCGTAAACCCGCGCGGCGCGACGTAGCCGTTCGGCCAACGGTTGGCGGCCAGCTCGTAGTCGACGCCCCGATACCGCACCGTTTCGTCGATTTTCGTGACCAGCAGCGTTCGCTCGACGGGTGGACGCAACGCCGCCACGAGCAGCCCGTGATAGCGGCGCGTCAGCGTGCCGGCAACGGTTCCCGAAGCGAATCCGCCCAAGCCGTTGGTGGCCAGCCACTCGCGGCGTTCGGCCGCGTCCAAGTCGCCGCAAACCGGCCGTCCCAAAGCAATCAACGTCTTACGATCCGAGCGGGTGCTTTTCTTGGCCCGCGTACTCGCCTTGCTGGAGGATCAGTTTTCCGACCAGCGACGTCCAGCCGGTTTGATGGCTGGCGCCCAGACCGGCCCCATCGTCGCCGTTGAAATATTCGTAAAATGGTATTAGGTCGCGCCAGAGCGGATTGGTTTGAAACGTTTGATTCGCGCCGAAAACCGGCCGCCGCCCGAATCGATCGCGTTCGAAAATCGAAATCAATCGATGCGAGAGGTTCGCCGCAACGTCCCACAGGGTCGAATAGTACCCCGATCCGGCCGGCATTTCGACTTTGAAATCGTCGCCGTAATAGTAGTGAAGTTTTTGCAGCGCCTCGATCAGCAGAAAGTTGATCGGGAACCATACCGGTCCCCGCCAGTTGGAGTTTCCGCCGAACGTGCCGGTACGTGACTCGGCTGGTTCGTAGGCGATGCTGTGGTCGACTCCGTCGACCGTGACGACGTACGGGTGATCGCGATACGCGCGCGACAGCGACCGAATGCCGCACGGCCCGAGAAACTCGCCGGTATCGAGCATGCGGTGCAGGATGCGGATGAGCTTGTCGCGATCGGCGACCGCGAGCAAATATCGCTCGTGAATTCCGCCGCGTTCCATGTAGGCGATGGCCTCGGTGATATCCGGGCGATGACGCAAGAACCAGTTGACGTGCTTGGCGAAGTCGGGAAGTTTCTCGAGCGTGTCGCGTTCCGCCACCTCGCAGGCGACGATCGGAATGAGACCGACGAGCGAGCGAACGCGCAGCGGCGACGGTTCCCCGTCGCCCACGTGCAGGTAGTCGTAGTAAAAGCCGTCGGCGTTGTCCCACAGGCCTTCGTTCCCGATGTCGTTCATCGCTTTGGAGATGTACAGAAAGTGGGCGAAGAACTTCGACGCGATGTCCTCGTACGCGGGCTGGCCGACGGCGAGATCGAGCGCGATCGCCAGCATGTTGCCGCTGAAGACGGCCATCCAGCTCGTTCCGTCCGACTGGTCGATCCGAACGCCTGGCGGCAGGGCGTCGCGATCGACGACGCCGATGTTGTCGAGGCCAAGAAATCCGCCTTGAAAAACGTTGTTTTCGCGCGCATCCTTCCGATTGACCCACCACGTAAAGCACAGCAGCAGCTTTTGAAAGACGCGTTCGAGGAAAAGCCGATCGCCGGCGCCCAAGACTTTCGCCTCGATTTGATAAACGCGACGGGCGGCCCACGCCCAAAGCGGCGGGTTGACGTCGCCAAAAGCCCACTCGTAGGCGGGGATCTCACCGCTCGGGTGCAGGTACCACTCACGGGTCAATAAATCCATCTGCTTCTTGGCGTAATCCGGATCGAGCAGCGCCAGGACGACGCAGTGGAACGCGAGATCCCACTCGGCAAACCACGGATACTCCCACGTATCCGGCATCGAAAGCACGTCGGCGGCATGGAGATGCACCCAGTTGTGGTTTCGCCCCTGCCGGCGTTGCGGCGGGGGCGCGGGTTGCGCGGGATCGCCGTCGAGCCATTCCTGGACGACGTAGTAGTAGAACTGCTTGCTCCAGAGGATGCCCGCAAAGGCTTGGCGTTGGATCGAACGCAAATCGTCGCTCATCGGCACGTCCGCAAGCTCCGCATAGAATTCGTCGGCCTCGATGCGGCGTTTCTGCATGACGCCGTCGATCGCGTCGAACGGGTCGGTCAGGCCGCCGCCGGCGGTCAGCCGCAAGCGAATCGTCTTGGATGCGTGCGGCGCTAGGTCGAGCGTGTAGTGCGCGGCGGCTTTGGTACCGGCGCTATCGGGGTTGACGGCTTCGCGCCGGCCGCCGGCGACGCAGCGGTCGATGCCGTCCTTGACGTACGGCCCCGCGTTGGCGACGTTAAACAGACGTTCGTTGTTGGTTTCGTTTTCGGTGAACAGGAGTTCGCCGGCG
>DATCGB010000354.1:0-6309 GCA_036509155.1 Candidatus Tumulicola sp.
GTCGGCGACGACCCTTTTTCGTGTGGCGCCGTGGGAATCAAAGTTCCATCAAAGCGCCGCACCGGACTCCGTCGTCCCCGAACGCAACACCGCATCGTCGGCAATCGGGGCTCGCGCGGGGGTCATCAGGCTTTCCTCGGCCGAGACCTCGTTGGGCACCAGCAGTGTCACCGCGTGGCCGTTGGGACACGGAACTTCGACGACCATCTCGGCGGGCGGATCGTCCGGATCGAAGTACGCCGGGTTTCCTTCGGCGTCGACGATGAACGATCGCGCTCCGGGCGGTGCGACCGGCGCGCCGCACTTCGGGCAACGCGCCGGTGCCAACATCACGATCGCGAGAAACGGCACCCCACGCGCTCCTAGGCGTGCGAATGGGTGTGCAGGTCGACACCGTAGGCACGGTCGATTTCGGCGGCGTAGCGCTCTTCCACCACGCGTCGCTTGATTTTCATCGAGGGCGAGAGTTCGCCGCGCTCGACCGTAAACTCATGCGGGATCACGATCGTGCGCCGGATTTGTTCGAAGCCGGCGAGTTCGGCCGTTTGCTTGGCAACGACTTCGGTCACGAACTCACGCACGTCGTCGCGCTGGGCCAGTTCGTCGTGCCGCGCGCCGGGCGGCAGTGAAAGCGCCAGCCCGACGAGATCCCAGTTCGGACAGACCAGCGCGGCCGGGTGCGGCCGTCCGCTGCCCACGACCATCGCCTGCGCCACGTATATCGACCGCTTGATCGCCGCCTCGACGCGAGCCGGTGAAATCCACTTCCCCGTGTCGGTCTTGAAGACTTCGCGCTTTCGGTCGGTGATGCGTAAGAATCCGGCGGCGTCGATCGCTCCGATGTCGCCGGTATAGAACCAGCCGTCGACGATGGCGGCGGCCGTGCTCTCCGGATCGCGGTAGTAGCCCTGCATCACGTGACGGCCGCGCGTGAGAATCTCCCCATCCGGCGCGATGGCCAGCTCGACGCCGGGAATCGGCCGGCCGGCGGCACCGTATTCGTTGGCATCCAGCCGGCTAGCGGTAACGACGGGCGACGTTTCGGTCAGCCCGTAGCCCTGCATGATCGGAATTCCGAGCCCCAGAAACGTCATCGCCGTATCGACGTGCAGCGCCGCGCTGCCGCTGGCAAAAAACTGCAAGCGGTCGAGTCCGAGCCGCGCGCGCACCTTGCGCAGCACGACGGCATTCGCGAACGCGTATCGCAGCGCCAGCCCCACGGACGCACCCCTCCCGAACGTCTTGGCGTGCATGTATGCGCGGCCGATTTCGAGTGCCCATGGCACCAGCTTGGCCTGTAGGCCGCCGGCCTTCATGACTTGGCCCTTGACGCCCGCGAGCACGCGATCGAAAATTCGCGGGACCGACGTCATCACCGACGGGCGTACGTCGCGCATGTCGGCGAGCAGCGTGCTGGGATCCCGGCAAATGGAATACCGCGCGCCGGCCAGCAAGTAAATGTAGATCGTCGTATGTTCGTAGATGTGCGAATACGGCAAAACGGACAGAACCGCGTTCCCTTGGCGCAGGTTTGGAAGCCCGTAACCCAGCGTCGACTCAGCGTCGAAAGCGATGTTGTCGTGCGAGAGCATCACGCCCTTGGGATTGCCGGTGGTGCCCGACGTGTAGATCAGCACGGCCAAGTCGTCGGGATGCAGCGCCGCCTCGTACGTTCCAGGCAGCTGCGGGAGATTTGCGCGCACGGCCGCACCGCGCGCTTCGAACGCGCCCATGCCCTCGTCGCCGGGGGCGTCGAAGACAACCGCTCGCGGAACCGCCGCGCCGCTCTGCCGGACCCGATCGAGGGTTGCGCTCGAATCGACCAACAGCAGCTTCGCGCCCGAGTGTTCTAAAATGAAGGCCGTGTGATCGAGCGCTTGGGTCGGATATATCGGAACGACCACGCAGCCGGCAAATAGTGCGGCAAAATCGCCGACGATCCAATCCACGCAGTCGTGTGCGACCAGGGCGACGCGGTCGCCGGCGGTCAGCCCGGCGTCGCGGATGGCGCACGCGGCGTTTTCGACCCGTTCGAGCAGTTTCGTGCTGGAAGTCGCGCGCCACGCGCCGTCGACGCGTTCGTTGAGGGCTTCGGCGCGCGGGGCTGCGAGCGCCCGGCGAATCACCTGCGGGAGCGTTTCTTTCCCGGGAGGCTCCGGCGGCATCTTCGGCGAGTTCGCCCGACCGCGGTCGCCCCCTCCGCTACCTGCTAGGGATCGGGCGCAGGAACGGCGCGGCGCGGTCGAGCCGCGTTTGCGTCATGCCGGCCACGTCGAGCAGTTCGTCGAACGACGCAAACGCTCCGTATCGCTCGCGCATCTCGACGACGCGCGCCGCAATCGAGCGGCCGATTCCGGGCACGGATCCAAGCGCACGCGCGTCGGCGACGTTGACGTCGACGCTCGCCGGCGCGATCGACGCTCGCGCACTCGACGCGCGCTCGCCCGACGAATGCGTGCGCGGCATTCGGCTGCGCGTCGTTGCGGCTTCACCGGCGACGGGAACGTAAATTTCGACGCCGTCGACCGCGCGGGCGGCAAGGTTGACGCCGCTCGCGTCGGCGGTCGCGCTCAGACCGCCGGCCCGCGCAATCGCGTCCGCGGCGCGATCCCCCGCGCGCACCCGGTATAAACCCGGGTGCCGGACGGCGCCCGCAACGTACACGACTTCGTCGGCTGGGTCGCCGCGGCCGCGACTGCCCCGCCCGCGACCTGCGGTCGCGTTCGAAAGGCGTGCGGGCGAGGGTGCCGCGACCGTTTGGAAGGCGGGCTGCGGGGCGGGATGCCAGAGTGCGAAGGCCGCGAGCAGGAGCGCTCCGGCAACCAGCGCGATGCGCGTCGTCATATCGCTCGTTCACGCGCCGGCCTCCGACCGGAAAGGTAGCCCTGCCGCTGCGAAAGCGTGTACCATGCAGTCTATGGCCGAAGCCTACGATTTTAGGTCCGTCGAGCGCAAGTGGCAAGAGCGCTGGGAGCGCGACGGCATCTATCGCGCGGCGCGCGACGACGCGCGCCCCAAATATTACGTTTGCGAGATGCTGCCGTACCCTTCGGGCGACCTTCACGTCGGACACGCCAAGAACTATACGCTCGGCGACGCCGTCGCGCGCACGATGCGAATGCTCGGATACAACGTGCTCCACCCGATGGGCTGGGACGCATTCGGACTTCCCGCCGAGAACGCGGCGATCGCGCGCGGCGTCGACCCGGCGACGTGGACCGCGGAAAACATCGCAAACATGGAGCGGCAAGTGCGCCGGATGGGCACGAGCTACGATTGGACGCGCGAAATCGCCACCTGCCTGCCCGAATATTACCGTTGGAATCAGTGGATTTTTTTGCGCCTGTACGAAGCCGGTTTGGCGTACAAACGCGAGGCTCCGGTAAACTGGTGCCCGCACGACAAGACGGTTCTCGCCAACGAACAGGTGGTCGACGGACGGTGCTGGCGGTGCGAGCACTTGGTCGAGCGGCGCAGTCTGTCGCAGTGGTTTCTTAAAATCACCGACTATGCCGACCGGCTCCTGAACGACCTCGAGAAGCTCGACGGCTGGCCCGAGCGCACGCGCACGATGCAGCGGAACTGGATCGGGCGCAGCGAGGGCGTGCGCTTTGCGTTCGACATCGACGGAATCGACGCGACCCTCGAGGTTTTCACGACCCGGATCGATACCGCGTACGGCGCGACGTTCGTGGCGATCGCGGCCGAACACCCGATCGTCGAACGTCTCAAAGGGATCGTCTCGAAAGAACACGCCGCCGCCGTCGGGGCGTTCGCCGAAAGCCTGCAGTCGAAGTCCGAGCTCGAGCGCACGAGTTTGATGGAAAAGCAGGGGCTGTTTACGGGCGCGTATGCGATCAATCCGCTCTCGCACGAACGCGTGCCGATCTGGGTCACCAACTACGTTCTCGCCGAATACGGCACCGGAGCCGTTATGGGCGTTCCGGCGCACGACCAACGCGACTTCGATTTCGCGAAGAAGCACGGGCTGCCGATTGCCGAGGTCGTGCTCGCGTCCGCGACGCCGCCGAACGGCGCTTTGGAAGCCGCGTACGTGGACGACGGGCGACTCATCGCGAGCGGGGATTTCACCGGAATGTCGAGCGCGCGCGCCCGCGCCGCGATCGCCGAGCGGCTGACGCTACTGGGCGCCGGCGAGAGGACCGTCAACACGCGCCTGCGCGACTGGCTGGTATCGCGTCAGCGCTATTGGGGCACGCCGATTCCGATCGTCTACTGTGCGGCCTGCGGCGAGATTCCCGTTCCGGACGACCAGTTGCCGGTCGTGCTCCCGCCCGGCGTGGAGTTCGCCGGCGAAGGGTCGCCGCTCGCGCAGATTCCGTCGTTCGTCGATACGACGTGCCCCGCGTGCGGCGGACCCGCGCGCCGCGAGAGCGACACCATGGATACGTTCTTCGAATCGTCCTGGTATTATTTGCGCTATTTGAACCCGCACGACGATCGCGCCCCTTGGGAGCCCGGCGATGCGGCGCACTGGATGAACGTCGATCAGTACGTCGGCGGCGCCGAACACACCGTCCTCCACTTGCTCTACGCGCGGTTCTTCTATAAGTTCTTCCACGATCGCGGATGGGTGAGCGGCCCGGACGAGCCGTTCCAGCGGCTCTTCCACCAGGGCATGGTGCTGTACGGCGGCGAGAAGATGTCGAAGTCGCACGGGAACGTCATCGGCATCGACGAGACCGCCGAAACCAGCGGCGTCGACGCCATGCGCCTCTTTCTGCTCTACGTTACGCCGCCCGAAGATACCGCCGAATGGACCGACGAGGGCATCAACGGCCGGGTGCGTTTCGTCAACCGCGTCTGGCGGGCGTGCGAGCCGTTTTTCGCGACCGGGGGCGGCACTCGCATTCGCGACCTGCCGGCGGCCGAAACTTCGGAAGAAAAGGCGCTGCTCCGGGCGGTCCACGTCGCGGCCAAATCGGCCGTCGACGAAACGACGTCGCGGCGTTTCCACTACAACGCTACGATCGCGAAGTTCGACGAACTCGTCAATGCGATGACCTCGGCTATCCAAACGATGCCCGCGTCGGCCGTCACGCGCTACGCCGCGCACGCCTTGCCCGTGCTGATCGCCCCGTTCGCGCCGCACCTCGCCGAGGAGCTTTGGGAGCACTTCGGGCACGCGACTTCGGTCCATCTGGAACGCTACCTCGAACCCGACGAGCGCGCGCTGGCGGTCGATCGCGTCACGCTCGTCGTTCAAGTCAACGGAAAGATTCGCGCGCGGCTCGCCGTCGCACCCGGCATCGCCGAAGAGGACGCGTTCGCACTCGCGATGGCCGAAGGCAACGTGCGCGCCCAAATCGACGGCAAGCACGTCCGCAAGCGCGTCTTCGTTCCCGACAAACTCCTAAATCTGGTCGCGACCTAGCAGGTCCTCGATCGTGAACGCGCCGCCGGAACGGGGGCGCGGTTTGGGATTTTTCAGGTAGTACGCGCGGACGCGCGCGGTCGCATCTTTGCACAGCGCTTCGGTATTGGTCCAGCGATGCGGATCGTCCAACGCCTCGCGCTCTAATTCGATCACCGGCGCGAGCGATCGCCACAACAGGACCAGCGTATCCCCCATCAGGTAGTAGATCGGGGCCCCTGTAACAAACCCAGCTCGACGTACACGCCCGTCTCGTTGAGCAGACGCAAGACCACGTGCCACGGCTTTTCGCCGTCGAGCGCGGCTGCGGCAACCTCTTGGCGGAACGCCTCGTCGCGAAGTTTGCCGGGAAGGTCGAAGAGCACGAAGCCGCTCGCACGCCGGAATTCCGGGTCGCGATAACGCTCCAGTATCCGTAACATCGCGTCTAGCTGGGGGGCACGAGCGGCGACCTTTACCTGGGCTGGCCGCGTAGATCGCCGTCACCAGGACGACGGCCGCCGTCAAGGCCGTGCCTAATGCGTTTAACGCTTCCCACTGCACGGTATCGGGATTAAACAGGTTGCGGAAAACTCCCGGCGCCGGGAGGTCCAGCCGCAACCAAAACCCGGCGGAGGTCGGCCTGCCGCCGGCTTGGAACCTGTCGGGTCGATGACGCCTTCAAACGCGCTTTCCACTCGCTGCTGCATCGTCGGCGGCGGCCCCTGCGGCGTGATGTTGGGCGTGCTGCTCGCGCGTTCCGGAGTCGACGTTATCGTTCTCGAGAAGTATCCCGACTTCTTTCGGGATTTTCGCGGCGACACGATCCATCCATCGACGCTCCAGCTGCTGTACGAGCTGGGCTGGCTCGACGCGTTTTTGGCGCTTCCGCACACCGAACTGCGTGAAGTCGGCGCGAATATTGCGGGCGAGAT
>DATCGB010000355.1:0-4961 GCA_036509155.1 Candidatus Tumulicola sp.
CAGCGCGCCGGCGCGATCGTAATACCCGCCCGGCTCCTCGACGCCCAGCGACTCGGCGGCCGTTATCTGCACGTTGGCCACGTAGTTGCGATTCCAAATCGGTTCGAAAATCGTGTTTGCGAAACGCAAGGCGATGATATCTTGGACCGGCTCCTTGCCGAGATAGTGATCGATGCGGTAGACGGCACTTTCCGGAAAGACCTTGTCGATTTCGCGCTGCAGGGCGCGGGCCGATTCCAGATCGGTTCCGAAGGGTTTTTCGACCACGATGCGCGTCCAGCCGCGGTCGTCGTCGTGCGGATCGAGTCCGGCATTCTTGAGATGCTGCACCACGACCGGAAAGACCGGCGGCGGCGTCGCGAGGTAGAACAGGTGGTTGCCGGCCGTCCCAAACTGCTCGTCGTTGCGCGCCAGCAGCGCCTTGAGGTCGACGAACTCCTGCGAGTCTTTGAAGCTCGCGGTGATGTAGCTGATGCGCCGGGCAAAGTCGTCCCACAGGGCTCCCTCGGGCTTGCGATCGGCCGGCATGAACTCGTCGAGCTGCTGGCGGCAGTAAGCTCGAAAACCGTCGTCGTCGTACGGCGTCCGGGCGAACCCGACCAACGCGAAATCGGCCGGCAACGTGCCGTTGCAACGCATCGAGTACACGGCCGGGAGCAGCATGCGCTTGAACAAGTCGCCGCTGGCGCCGAAAAAGACGATGCTGCACGGTTCGTCGACGCGATCGCTTGGGGGCAACCCGGTGCGCAGCGGGTTGACGACCGGCGCACCGTCGGTGGATGGCGCGGCGGCAATCATGCGCGGACCGACAGGGCCTCGTCCACGGCGGCAATTAGCGCACGCAGGCCGGCGCCGACGTCGCCCTTGAGACGAACGCGCACGCCGCGGCGCCCGCGCCGGTCGAGCGACATCCAATCGCCCAGCGCTTGAGCGGCCAACAGCGTGCGGAAGCCCAAGTGCATGCCTGGAATTTTTGGATCGTCGGGATCGTCGGCCACGATTTGTAACGCGACGCATGTGTCGGGGCCGCCCTTATGCAGTTGGCCGGTCGAGTGCAGGAAGCGCGGGCCGAAGCCGACCGTCGTGGCGACCTTACGCGCGTCGCGAATCTTGAGCCGCAACTCGTTGAGAAGGCCGGCGTGGGCCGGGTTGCGCGCAATGTAGGCCGTGATGGCGGCGTAATCGTGCGGCCGCAGCTGCGCGAACAGTCCGGCGAGTGCCTGAACCGGCGTCTGCGCCGAGATGTCTCGGCTGCCGGCGAGATAGGTGACGTCAAGGTCGTCGCTTTCAACGTTCGGTTTGGGCTCGTTGAAGCTGCCTTTTTGGGCGAACTCGTTGAGCATCGCGACGGTGTTGTCTTTGGACTCTTGCACGTTGGGCTGATCGAACGGATCGATTCCCAGAATAACCCCGGCCGCGGCGACCGCGATCTCCCACAGATAGAACTGTTCGCCGAGATCGTACTGGTCGTTCATCGCGAGACGAACGACCGGATGTCCGGCCGCCTCCAGCGCGCGCAGCTTTTCGTCGACGCCCGGCGCGGGGTCGGGCAGGTTCGCCCCCACGTAGACGAACAGCCGGTCGTCGGAATAGTCGCTGGGTTCGCCGAGCGCCTCACCGGCGATCGGCACGATGCCCTTTCGGTGTTTGCCGGTCGATTCGGCGACGAGCTGCTCGGCCCAGGCGCCGAATGCCGTAACGTCGGGATGGGCAACGATCGTGAGCTTGTCGCGTCCCGCAACCGCGAGGCCGCCGAATGCCGCGCCCAACTTTGCGCCCGGCGCCGCCTTGACGGCGACGGTGCGGTCGTTGGCGTGCATCGAGCCGAGCGCGCGGTCGAGCAGCAGGTTGATGTCGTATCCCGCCATCGCCGCCGGAACGATGCCGACGTACGACAGCGCCGAGTAGCGCCCGCCGATGTTGGGATCGTTGTCGAAGGCGGCGAGGAAGCCGCATTCCTTGGCTTCTTTTTCGAGCGACGTGCCGGGGTCGGTGATTGCGGCGAAGTTGCGCCCGGCGACCGACGCACCCAAGAGCTTCGAAACCTTTTCGTGAAAGTACGCGTAGAAGGCGTTCGGTTCGGTCGTCGTTCCACTTTTACTCGAAATGACGAACAGGGTCTCGGGAATTCGAATGCGTTCTTCGAGTTCGACGATTTGTTGCGGACAGGTGGAGTCGAGCACGAACAACTCGGGGTAGCCGTCGAATTGCCCGAAGGTCGCGGCCAGAATGTCGGGGGCCAGCGAGCTGCCGCCCATGCCGCACACGACCACGAAGTCGAACGTCTTGGCGGCTTCGGTTGCGAACGAGCGAAGCTCGGGAACCGATTCGAGCCGGCGCTGCGCGATGGTCAGCCATCCCAACGACTTCTTGACGATCTCGGCGTCGCTCGGGTCGTTCGACCACAGCGTTGGGTCGAGCC
This sequence comes from Candidatus Tumulicola sp., assembly GCA_036509155.1. GTDB lineage: Bacteria > Vulcanimicrobiota > Vulcanimicrobiia > Vulcanimicrobiales > Vulcanimicrobiaceae > Tumulicola. The sequence continues at coordinate 2,423 of DATCGB010000355.1, forward strand.
CCCACAACCGCTTAAGGAAATCCGCCGATGCGAGTGCGTCCAGCGCTTTGTCGTACTGCGGCTGCGAGCGCCCTAAGGCGAGCCGGACGCGTTCGCCGCCGCCGGACTCGAGCAGTTTTTGCTTGTAGACGATCGCGCCGAGCAGCGCGGCAAACGAGTCGGAGAACAGCGTGAGGCCCTCGACTTGCAGGTGCTCGGTTACCTCGAAGAGCGAAATCTTGGCATCCTGCAGCGCGCGCATTACGTCTTGCACGCCGGAAAGATCGCTCTCAACGGTGTCGGCCGCAACCGTGCCGTGCTCGAGCAGCGCGTCGAGCGTCTGCGGCGGCATCGTATTGACGGTGTCGGGTCCGACGACGCTCTCGACGTACATGAGGTCGGGATAGTGCGGATCTTTGGTCGAGGTCGACGCCCACAAGGGGCGCTGCACGGCGCCGCCGGCAGCCTTCAGGCGCGCGAACGTCTCGCCGTAAAAGATCTCCTTGAATTTTTGATAGGTGAGCTTGAGGTTGGCGATGCCGGTTTTACCCAGCAGCGGCTCCAGCTTTTCGCCCTTCGCGATGCGCGCCTGGAGCATCTTATCGATCGCGCTGTCGATGCGGCTGACGAACACCGAGTTGACCGAGCGAATCTTGTCGATCGGCTTATTCTCGGCGAGGCGGCGCTCCAGGCCCCGGACGTAGGCCCGCGCGGCCTTTTCGTACATGTCGACCGAGAATACCAGCGTCACGTTGATGTTGACGCCCTGATAGATGCACTCTTCGATCGCCGGCAGACCCTCCTTGGTTCCGGGAATCTTGACCATCAGGTTGGGCCGTGCGACGCGCGCCCAGAGATCCTTGGCCATCGCGATCGTCCCCTGCGTCTCGCGCGCGAGCAGCGGCGAGACTTCCAAACTGACGAAGCCGTCGTTGCCGCCCGACGATTGGAACACGCCGGCGAACTCGTCGCAGGCCCGCTGGATGTCGGCGATCGCCAAGTCCCAGAAGAGTGCCTCGGCGTTCGTCTGCGAGCCGACGAGTTCGCGCAGCTGGTCGTCGTAGTCGTTTCCCGCGCCGATCGCCTTCTCGAATATCGTTGGGTTGCTCGTCATGCCGCGTAGGCCGAGACCGATCAGCCGCTCGAGCTCGCCCGAGGCAAACATGCTGCGGCGAAGGTTATCGATCCAAACGCTCTGTCCGTCGTCGAGCAGTTGCCCAAGTTGATTCTTCACGGAGTAATTCTCCTAAGCGCGAGGCGTGGCGAGTGCGAATTTGTCGAGCGCGAGTTGCGCGACGTTTTCCGGCGTGAAACCGAAGGCCTTGGCCAGCGCAGCGGCCGGCGCCGACGCGCCGAAATGGTCGATGCCCAAAGCGAAACCGCGATCGCCGACGTATTTCGACCAGCCCATCGTCGCTCCGGCTTCGATCGACATGCGAGCGGTTATCGACGGCGGCAGCACCTCGTCGCGATAGGCTTGCGGCTGCGCGTCGAACAGCTCCCAACACGGCATCGAGACGACCCGCACGTGGAAACCTTGCGCGTCGAGCAACGCCTTGGCTTCGACGGCCAGCGAAACTTCCGAGCCGGTCGCGATCAATATCGCGTCCGGTTTTCCGCCCTCGGCATCGGCCAGCACGTACGCGCCTTTTCCGACGGGCGCGTTGCGCTCACCCAGGAACGGGAGCTTTTGCCGGGTGAGCACCAGTACCCAGGGCGTTCCCTTGACGCGCACCGCCAGCTTCCAGGCCTCCATCACTTCGAGCGAATCGGCCGGCCGCACGACGTTGCAGTTCGGGGTGGCGCGCAGCATTGCGAGCTGCTCGATCGGCTGGTGGGTCGGGCCGTCTTCGCCCAGAAAGAACGAGTCGTGGGTGAAGACGTAGACGCAGTGGATCTCGGACAGGCACGCGAGCCGCAGCGCCGGCTTGCAGTAATCTGCGAAGTTGAAGAACGTCGCCGCGAACGGTAGGAGTCCGCCGTGCAGCGCGATGCCGCTATTGATGGCGGCCATGGCGTGTTCGCGCACGCCGTAGTGGACGTTTCGGCCGGCGTAGTTGCCGGGGGTGAAATCGCCGCAGTTTTTTAGATACGTCTTGGTCGACGGGTCGAGGTCGCCGGAACCGCCGACGAGCGCCGGAAGACCCGCGGCGATCGCGTTCATCACGACGCCCCCGGCATCGCGCGTGGCGAGCGCGCCGTTGCTCGCCGTGAATATGGGCCATGGAAGGTCGGCCGGAACGTCGCCGGCGCAGCCGCCTTCGAGCTGGGCTGCCAACTGCGTGTTCGCGGTCTTCCAGCCGTCGTAGGTCGCGCGCCACTGCGACTCGAGCGTCGCGCCTTTGGCGCCGATCTCGCGGAAATACTTCAGCACGTCGTCGGGCACGTAAAAATCCGGTTCGAGCGGCCAGCCCAGCTCCGCTTTCGACTTTTTCACGTTTTCGGGACCGAGCGCCTCGCCGTGCGCCAGGTAGTTGTCCTGACGCGGCGAGCCGTAACCGATGTGCGTTCGCACCGCAATGAACGACGGCCGATCGACGACGTTCTTGGCGACCACGAT
>DATCGB010000356.1:0-7011 GCA_036509155.1 Candidatus Tumulicola sp.
TACGGTCCTTCTGGGCCAGTAATCGTTTTGACGGGCCCGGCTCCGCCGGGATACGTGTAGAACCGGATGGGCGGTTCGGGGCCGACCCATGTCGGCACAATAAGGTTTGAGCGATGAATCCAAAACTGCCCGATCTGCCCACCCGAATCGAAGTTTATTAAGACTGATCCTACCTGGGTGCCAGATCCGGCATTGATGGCGAACTGATAAATCATTTTCGTCGCTGCGTCGCCGACCGACAAATTCTGGGCGTGCCACTGAACAGCGCCGGGAGCGTACAGGGTCTGGTTCAAGGAAATTGTCTCGGCTGAAGTTTTGCCCTTTCGGAGTTCGGAAAGCGCGAATCGAGGCTGTTCCCCCCAACCCTGACCGTCAACAAAGAGATTTCCTTTATCGTCGTAACTGCAGAATGAGGTCGTTGCAAACGGTACGGAATAGAGGTTCGGTGAGCCCGTAGCCTTACTGTATATCGCAAACGCGCCGGGTTGTGAGGGCCCGTTGATGCTCTTGAGGAAGCCCGTCACTGCGAGGTTGCCCGTCGTTGGGTCAACAGAACAACCATTTGGATCTGTGTCAGGATCGCTCAACGTTGCAACCGGCTGAGTTCCCCCGTGTGCATACTCGGTGATGCGCGCCCCATTGTAGTTGGTGATCCAGACGTCCCCTTTGCTGTCAGAGCACAATCCGGCCGGCGTAGCAAAGCCGGTTAGCTTCCCAACTAGCTTTTTCTTTGGGTAGGTATAGACGTAGACATCGCCGGTATCCCATACGGAAATGTAGAGAAGGGGATCCCGCTTCGCGATCGGAGTCATCCACGATCGCCCAGCGTCTGGGTGTGTAGTCATAAAAATCTGTTGCGCTGGAACCGAAGAAAGCTGGGCCTGCGGATCACCGTTTCCGCATCCGGCACTGGCGACGATGCCTGCGCATACCGCCGCCCAGCTAACCAGACGTAATTTCGTTCCCATATAGAACACCTTTTCGCAACGCGTGCGCACTGAGGGTAACACGATCCGGGAGTGCGGCAAACGCCCGAAAGTCCTAACGGTCTAGCCCTTTGAGCTCCGGTTGCGGAGGAACTCACAGCTCCTTGAATTCATCGCGAGGTCGCACCGATCCGTTTTCGGACCGTCAAGCTGAAGAATAGAAAGTTTTGGGATGGCCGGGACTCGAACCCGGACGCCCTTTCGGGCTGCAGATTTTCGCACCACTATGGCTTTCGCCACCGCGGCGGGGCCGCGTTTGTGGTCCGGACTGTGCCTTGACCCTATGAGATTTCGAATCTCACGTAGGCCGCGCCCGTCCAGTCTCTACGCCTTCCCGAATTCGGGCTTGGCTCGGCGTTGTCACGTCGCTTTCGACAGAGAGTTCGCCGACTTTGAGCGCATCCCGCAAGCGGTTTCCCCTCTTACGGCTCAACGATTGAAGTCAAGTCTGCTGTGTCTACCGATTCCACCACCATCCCACGACCGCGAATCTCGCTAGGCGTTACCGGCTACTGACGATAGTGTTCGACGACTCCTTCGGGGCGGAGATGAGCGACGTTTGGATCTTGGCCCGCGTCCTGGCGCGCGCGGCGTTGGCGCAGCAGATCCCAAAACCGATCGAGTTGCACTTCCAGCGATTCGAGCCGTAGCCGATCGTCGGACGTCAGCGTGCCGTTTTCGCCATGTTCGAGCAACTGGTGCTCTTCGGCAACGAGCTTTTCGATGTGATCGTTGATCTGTTTATTGTCCATGTCGATTTCCTCTTTGCGATTCGGAGCCTGCGCGCCGAGGCCGGGGTTGTCCTGCCGTCGGCGCCGCGGCATCGCGCTGTTCCAACAGAACGCCCAGCAGCAGATCCGACGTCGTCGCGAGGGCTGCGTCGAGCCCCAGCAGCTCGAGCGCGGTATCGAGCACCACGATGCCTGCCGGCAGAATGTCGGCGCGTTGTGACAGCATACCCGTCACCGCTTTACGCTCGTCGAGACTCAGCGCGCACAGGCGCCCCAACTCGCGCTGCAAATCCTCGCGCGAAAGCGAGTAGGCGGCGATCGTTCCCTTGCGGCCGCGAGCGATCGACGCCGCGGTGGTTGCGGACCCGCCGACGAACGCCGCCCGCTCGACGGGTTCGCCGTCGCTCAGCGGCTCGAGGGCTTGGCGCGCCGCCTGGCGTGCCCGCTCGATCGTTGCAGCGTCGACCGCACCGTCGCGGCCGGCCAGTGCTGGGATCGCCTCGGTAAGGCGCACGGCGCCGATCTCGCACGACACGACGCGCTCGGGTACGATGGTCGTACCGGCGGCAAACTCCGTGCTGCCGCCCCCGACATCGAGGACGCCGACACGCTCGCCGCGCATCCCGCCCAAAGCCGACACGGCGCCGCGATACGACGCCGCGGCTTCCTCGTCACCGCCTAGCACGCGCACCGGCACGCCCAGGATCTCGCGCGCGCGTTCTAAGAATTCCTCGCCGTTTTCGGCGCGCCGTAAGGCGCTCGTCGCGACGGCGAAAAGCCGAACGTAACGGCCGCGCACCGCCCGCTGGAGTTGACGAATTGCCTCGAGCGTGCGGACGATCGGTTCGTCGGCGAGTTTTCCGCTTTCTCCCAAGCCCTCCCCAATCCGCGTGCCGATGGCGCGCGCCAGCACGACGTGCGGCACGGCCGGAGCGACGTCGGCGAGCAGCGCGCGGGTCGAGTTCGTTCCGACCGAGATGACGGCGTAATGTTTGGACATCGAGCCTAGGATCGATGCTTGGATTCAAAGGTTGCCGCGCGCCGCTTCTTGTGCAGGAAATGGCGCTCCGCGGCCGGCACGCCGTCGGGCGCCTCCCATTCCTGCGTGCTCTTGAGGTACGACGCGATCCGTTCGTCGAGTTCTTCGTCGCGAATTTGGGGGACGAGCACGACGGTCGGGCGGCGCCCCTCGCGGCGGAGCGCGAAAGCGAGTTCTTTACGGCGCACCAGCGAGCGCTGATAGTCCTGACGGTGCGCTTCGACGTCCGCGGGCGGCGCGGACGCGAGATCGCCGTTCTGTAGCCGAATCGTCGCGCCGTAGGCGTTCAGGTTGATGACGATGCCGTCGATCGAATCGCTCACCGCGTCGCGGACGGTGCGGGACTGACGAAGATGATCGCTTCGTTCGGGCGCACCATTCGCAGGCGATCGTGAATCTCGGGAACGGCGCCCTCGGGGTCGCGGAGACGACGAATCTCGGCTTGCTGTTCCAAGCGGCGCTTCTCCAAGGCGGTGATTTCGGTTTTTGTAGACGACAGCTCGCGTGCCATCGTAACGTTTTGTCCGAGTACCCGCGCGAACTGTATTCCGACTAGCGTAAACACCAGTAGGGCGAGCGCCGATGCGGTGATCCGGCCGAGGAAGCGAAGGACCAACCGGGCATGCGTGCGACGCTTCACGTGCCCTCTCCAATACGATCCCGGCGACCCGTTTGCCACTCGCCTAACCGCCGGTACTTCCGGTAACGTTCCTCCAAAAGCTCCTCCGGCGCCAGCGCCTTCAATCGCTTCACCGCCTGGTCCACCACCGTTAGCACGCGCGCGACGGTCGCGCCCGGTTCGCGGTGGGCTCCGCCCAGAGGTTCGGGCACGATTTCGTCGACGATTCCGAATCTCTGCAGGTCTTGGGCCGTTAACTTCAACCGCGACGCGGCCTCTTCCGCTTTTGAGGCGTCCGACCACAGGATGGCGGCGCAGCCTTCCGGCGAGGCGACCGAATACGTACTGTGCTCGAGCATGATCACGTGATCGGCAATGGCCAACGCGAGCGCGCCGCCCGACCCGCCTTCGCCGATCACCGTCGCGACGATCGGCACGCGCGCCATGGTAAACTCGTGCAGGCACATGGCGATCGCCTCGGATTGCGCGTGTTCCTCGGACGTAATTCCGGGGTCCGCGCCTTTGGTGTCGACCAGCGTGACGATCGGCAAGCCGAGACGCGACGCCACGCGCGCCAGCCGGCGCACCTTGCGATAGCCTTCCGGCGCCGGCATTCCAAAGTTGCGGCGCAGATTTTCTTTGGTATCGCGGCCGCGCTGCTGCCCGATGGCCATCACCGGACGCCCGCGCAGCATCGCGAACCCGGCCACGATCGACGGATCGTCGCGAAACTGCCGATCCCCGTGAAGCTCGTCGAAGCGCTCGAACTGCGAGATGTAATCGAGCGCCGTCGGGCGGCTGGGATGGCGCGCCATGTGCACCTTCTCCCAGGGCGTAAGGGCGCCGAAGACCTCATGCAGGATCTCTTGATACTTCGATTCGAGCGCCGCGATCTCGGCCGACATGTCGACCGGCTGCGTCGCGTTGACGGCGCGCAGCTCGGCGATCCGGCGCCCGAGTTCGACCAACCCTTTTTCGCGCTCGACGATGGGGTTATTGCTCATCGGCGGACCGCCGTCGTGTAGGCGAGCAGCCGCACCAGCGTATCCTTCAGCGCGCGACGCTCGACGACCATATCGATCGCGCCCTTTTCGAGCAAGAACTCGGCGGTCTGAAACTGATCGGGAAGCTTCTGGCGGATGGTTTGCTCGATGACCCGACGCCCGGCAAAACCGATCATCGCCTTAGACTCGGCCACGATCACGTCGGCCTGAAAGGCAAATGAGGCCGCCACCCCGCCGGTCGTGGGATCGGTAAGGACGACGAGGAAAAAATTTCCGTCCTCGGTGAAGCGGGTGACCGCGGCGCTCGTCTTCGCCATCTGCGCGAGCGCCAGCATACCTTCTTCCATGCGCGCGCCGCCGGATGCGGTGAAGATAATGCACGGCACGCCGCGGCGGCGCGACTCTTCGAGCAGCAATGCGATCCGCTCGCCAACGACCGTGCCCATGGTCCCGCCGCGAAAATGAAAATCCATCACGCCCAGGCCGACGTCGAATCCGCCAACCTGCCCGAAGCCGCATACGACCGCTTCGCTCAGGCCGCTCTTTTCGCGGTCGCCGGCTAACTTGGCCGGATACGTTTTCTTGTCCACCCAACCCAAGGGGTCGCCGGGCACGATGTCGCCGCCCACTTCGCTAAAGTCGCCGTCCACGATCGTGCTGATGCGATCGTAAGCGCCCATCCTAAAATGATAGTCGCATTTCGTGCATACGTAGAAGTTTGCCGCGAGATCGCGCCGGTAGAGCACTTCGCCGCACTTCGGACATTTGCTCCACAGCGCGGCGTCGCGTGCCTCGGATTCTTTGCTGCGGCGGCTGACCAGCCAGTCCGGCATCGGCACTGCGGCGTTACGCCTTATGGCCCGCGAGCAGGCGCGCCGAATACATTTTGCGCAGCTGCTTGAGGTAGTTGAAAATCTCGCGCCGATCGAGCTTCGATTCGCCGACGACGCGATCGGTGAAGACGTACGGAACCTCGACGACCTTTCCGTATTTCCCCTTTACGATCACTTCGAGTCCGATTTTGAATCCGATCGGGTCGAGTTCGACGCCTTCGAGCGCCTCGCGCCGGACTAGAAAGTATCCGCTCGTCACGTCTTTAACCGCCGTAAGCGGGCGCGCGAGCCAGCAGGCTACGCGAGAGGTGACGATGCGGCGCGGCGGCCAGTTGGTGATGCCGCCGCCGGCAACGTAGCGGCTGCCCACGGCCAATCCGTAACGGCCCGACTCGAGCGCCTCGACGAGCTTGGGAAAAACGTTGATGTCGTGGCTGAAATCGGCGTCCATGGCTCCCAGCGCAACCGACTCCTTGCGCGCGATCTTCCAGCCGTCGATGACGCCCGACGACAGTCCCAGCTTGCCGGGACGGTGGAGACAGCGAACCGGCAGCTCGCGCGCGAGACGATCGACGATCGCTCCCGTGCCATCGGGAGAATTGTCGTCGACGACGACGATCTCACCGTCGAGTCCGTTCGCCGTAAAAATTGCGTACAGAGCCCGGAGCAGCTTTTCGATCCCGCCGGCCTCGTTGTACGTCGGAATAACGATGGAAAACGGTAGAGCCATAGTCAATCGCCGTATGTACGACGCGCCTCGTGCCAGTTCCGGCCCGCCCCGCCCCCCCGGCTCACACGGGCAACTCGGCGAAAGCATCGACGATTGCCAGCAAAGCCATTGCGGCGGTCTCCGTCCGGAGAATCCTGGGCCCCATCCAGAGCAGCTCGGCACCGCGCGCGCGGGCACCCTCGGCCTCTTCGTGCGTGAATCCGCCCTCCGGCCCGATCGCGACCAATGCGCGGCGCGCTCCCCCGAGCAGCTTCGGCAGCCGATCGCGCAGCCGTTCGTGTGGTGCCAGCTCCCAAGCAAACAGCACCGCGTCGTAATCCGAAAACCGGGTCAGCAGCGCGTCGAAGGACCGGGTCGCGTCGACCTCGGGAACGCGCAGACGCCCGCACTGCTGCGCGGCCGTCTTCGCTAGCCGCCGCCAGCGTTCGAGTTTCGCATCTCCAGCGTCACCGGCGAGCGTCCGTTCGGAGCGGAACGGCAGTATCGCCCGGGCGCCCAACTCGGTCGCTTTTTCAACGACGAAATCCATCTTCGAGCCTTTGGGAAGGGCTTGAGCCAGGTCGACCGCGAGCCCGCGCTCGAGCGTTTGGTCGCGAACCGCCGCTTCGGCCAGCGACGCGCGGACGAGCGCGCCCTCGATCGCGATCGTCGCCGCGAAAAGCGTACCCGCCGAGTCGACGACTTCGATTTCGTCGCCGTCGTTCAAGCGCAGGACGCGAACGATCTTGCGGGCATCGCTGCCGCCGATCTCGACCCGAGCGCCGGGGGCTCGCACGCCCTCGACGAAAAAGCGCCGCGCCGGCACTATTCGGGCCGGAACGCGTCCTTCACGCGATCGAAGAACGAACGTTCCTCAACGACGTCGCCGCCGGCTCGCGCGTACTCTTCGAGCAGCTCGCGCTGATGTTTGTTCAGGTTGCTGGGAACGACGACGTGTATCGTTACGTGATGATCTCCGCGATGCGCGCCGCGAACGCTGGGCATCCCGCGCCCGCGCAGCCGCAACATCGTACCGGCTTGCGTTCCGGGCGTCAGATGTATTTCGACGTCGCCTTCGAGCGAACGCACG
>DATCGB010000357.1:0-2820 GCA_036509155.1 Candidatus Tumulicola sp.
CCGTTGGGATGCATGTACCATTCGCGGGTGAGCAAAACGAGCTGATGTTTGGCGAATTCCGGATCGATCAACGCCAGCGCGACGACGTGGAAACCGAGGTCCCAGGCCGCGAACCACGGATACTCCCACTTATCCGGCATCGAGATCACGTCGACCGCGTACACGTGCGGCCAATCGCGATTGCGCCCGCGCAGCCGCTCGCGCGGCGGGGGCGGGGTCAGCGGATCGCCGGTCAGCCACTCGCCAACGACGTACTGATAGCACTGTTTCGTCCAAAGCATCCCGGCGAACGCCTGGCGCTGAATCGCGCGCAGCTCCTCGCTCACGGAATGCGGGTTGACGTTGCGATAGAACTGGTCGACTTCGCCGCGACGCCGTTCGAATAGTTCGTCGAAACCGGGGCCGAATGGATCCGCGAGCGCGTCCCGGCTGAGGCGAGCGCGCACCACCTTCGTCTCGCCGGCAGCCAGCGTGAAACGATGGTGCGCGGCGACCTTCGTTCCGAAATCGGCCCGGTTTACGGCCTCGGCGTTTCCCGCGGTCAAATACTCGTTGATGCCATCCTTCACCCACGGCGCGAGGTTCGGGGATCCGAAGAGGCGCTCGTTGTTCGTCTCGTTCTCGGTAAAGAGCAGTTCGTCTTCGCCGAAGGTGTAGTACGTAAACCGGCCGAGTTTCGGGTGGCGAACGTCGAGCGCGCTGCCCCAGCCGGTTTTTTCGATCAGCTTGACCTCGGGCCGCTCCACGCCGGGCTTCCACGACCAGTCGTTGCGAAACCACAGGGTCGGCAAAACGTGCAGGTCGTGCGGCGTCGCGGCGCGGTTCGTAACGCTAACTCGAGCGCAAATGTCTTCCGGGTCATTTTTAGCGTACTCGACGACCACGTCGAAATATTCGTCCGCGTCGAAGATGCCGGTATCGAGCAGTTCGTATTCGGGTTCGTCTCGCGAACGGCGCCGATTTTCACGAACCAGCTCGGCGTATGGAAACGCGCGATGCGGATACTTGTAAAGCATCTTCATGTACGCGTGCGTCGGCAGGTTGTCAAGGTAAAAGTAGTACTCCTTGACGTCCTCGCCGTGGTTGCCCTCGTTGCCGGTGAGTCCGAAAAGGCGCTCTTTGATAATCGGGTCTTCGCCATTCCACAGCGCCAACGCAAAGCAGAGGTGCTGATGGATATCGGAAATGCCGGCGATGCCATCTTCGCCCCAGCGATAGGCCCGCGACCGCGCGTGATCGTGCGGAAGGTATTCCCATGCGGTCCCGCCGGGACTGTAATCCTCGCGCACGGTTCCCCACTGCCGTTCGCTCAAGTACGGCCCGAAGCGGCGCCAAGGCGCGTCCGAACGCCCGCCCACTTCAACCAATCGGCTGCGTTCCGGATCGACCGCGGAATCGGCCTTACGACGTCGAATCTCGGGTGGCACGTTTACGATGGTGGGGCGAGGTACATCACCCGCTCGGGGATGTCGAGGGTAAAGATTTTCCCATTCCAGAATTCGTTACCGACGTTGCAGTCGGAGACGAGGTCTTCGAAAACGACGTTCGGTCTTTCCATCCGCGCTTCGGGCGCATCCGCGAGCGCCAGCGACGGGATCGCGGCGGTCAATCCTTCGCCCAGAGGGGTCTGCGCATGTTTGAGTCCGGGATCGGCCAGATTGACGCCGAGCTTCGCCGCGAAACGCCGGTCGATCGTGATCCCGGGCATGCCGGTATCGATCACGCACAGGCCGCTTTGACCGTTCCCAAAATCGAAGCGTGCGAAAACGCTAAGCGCTATGCCCAGTTCGTCTTGAAGAAAGAGCGGTACGCGCGTCGCGAAGCGCTTGCGATCCGCAAACGTCACCGCATCTTCGATGAGAAGCTCGTGCGCGCGAAAATCGAAGGTCGTGACAACGTTGCGAAAGGCCGTGGCCGAGATCAGGCCGCCAGCGCCGGTTCCGTCCAGGCCTTTCCAGATCCCGACGGTCCGACTGTCGACGCGAAACTCGCCCAAGGCAATCGATACGACCGTGCCGATCGGAAGGTCGACGCGCTGGCCGGTCAGGCTCAGGGTGACGTACTTTCCGGTGACGTCGACAGTCCGCGAACCGACGCCTTGCGAAAGAACGTTCACCCCCGCGCCCAAATCGACCAGCATCGGAACCGGCTGCCCATCGACCGTGCCCTGCACCTTGATCGTTCCGCCGTCGCTCGTGAATGGTACGCGTTCGAGCGCCCATGCGGCGGTCGGCAGCGTCCACAACAGCGCCGACGCGACGACGGCCGCCGTCCGCAAAAGTGTACGATTCATCGTTTGCGCTTCTCCCTCTCCGTGAAGCAAGTCGCTTCGGCAAGCGACCGGAGCGCTCCGCTCGAAGCGCGCCGCCGAGAATGCGCCGGATGAACGCGCTCGCGATCCGGACCAAAGCCGAGATCGTCGCGGCCTTGGCGCGCGTCCCGGCCACGGCCACGATCGCGGCAATGCGGCGCGCGTTCGTCGCGTACTCGCAGGGCCGCTGCAGCGTTCCGCCGGTTGGGCACCTGGCGTTCGCCAATCCGCCGGGCGACGTTCACGTCAAATCCGGCTATATCGAGGGCGACCCGAGCTTCGTCGTTAAGATCGCGAGCGGGTTTTATCACAATCCGGCCCGCGGCCTGAACGCCTCGAGCGGCCTGCTGGTCGTGCTGAACGCGCAAACCGGCTGGCCCGAAACGATCTTGCTCGACGAAGCGTACCTGACCGACTACCGGACCGCCGCGGCCGGGGCGATGGTTGCCGATTTGCTGGCGCCCAAGGCGATCGATGTGATCGGCATCGTCGGCACGGGCGTCCAGGCG
>DATCGB010000358.1:0-2995 GCA_036509155.1 Candidatus Tumulicola sp.
CTGATGAACATCCCGGTCGCCCGCTAGGTTCCTCGGGCCGAACCCACCGAGATCACCCGCCGATGGCCCTTCGGCCAGAGAGGCTTCCGTGCGTGCGCTCGCTTGGTTATCAATCGATTGGCTGTGGCTTATCCCTCGTAAACGGTCCCGATGGCGTGGGACCTTAGTCCTTGCCGTCTGAGCCTTTAGCCGTTTGAGCGGTCGCTTGGGTGGGGAAATAAATCCATCCAAGCTTCTGCTTAGTTGGAGGATAACCATGACTAGAAACTCTCGGCCGGTGTTTATGATCGCCGGTCTGGTTGCCTTGTTGTCCGGCCTAGCGGCCTGTCACGGCGGAACCCCGTCCAACACCGGGTACGTGCCCTCCGCCGGTTCCCCGCTCTCCGGCGCCTTGCCGGCCGGTCGGGCATCTTCGCCGATCACCGCCTCGTGCAAGACGCCGATGAAGGTCGGCATTCAGAAAGATAAGTCGTGCCACTTTAAAGAGCTGGGTTATAAAGGGACGTTCGACATCGTCGATCAGCTTAACGGCATCGCCGCCGTTCGGCCCAAGCAGGGCGACGACAAAACGCCGTTCATCGTGCGCGGCATAACGCCGGGCAACGGAACCTTCGACGTGAAGGATTCGCAAGGAAACGTGCTTCACGTCTCGGTCGTCGTTCCGGACGCAACCATCAAGTCGACCTGCGGCCACAAGATCGACATCCACCTCTTGGGCGTGGTGAGCTGTCAGTTCAGCGAGTTCGGGTACGACGGCACGTTTACGATCGATGCCAGTCATCTCTCGGGCTTGGCCAGCGTTTCACCCGATCACGGGACGAAACAGACGGTGTTCACGGTTACCGGTCTGATCGAAGGGGGAGGCTACTTCATCGTGCAGGGTGCGCGCAAGATTCGGGTCCACGTCCAGGTGACGACGCTCTAGAAGTCACGTTCGACTAACGGATTCGGTTCGAACGAAACGGGGATCGGCACTTGCCGGTCCCCGTTTTTATGCGAAGCGGCCTGCGCGCAAAAAATCGATATCGAAACGGGTCCCGCCGTCGATCGCCAGGTCGGCCACGATTTCGCCGATGACCGGACAGAACTTGAAGCCGTGACCCGAAAAACCGCAGGCCAGTGTGATGCCGGCATCGTCGGGATGCCGGTCGACGATGAAGTTGCCGTCGGGCGTAAGCGTGTACGGGCAGACTTTACCGCGCTGGTAGGCCGCCGCCGCGCCCGGCATCCAACTTTCGAGCGCCGCGCGCACGTAGGCAACGTCGGCGTCGCTCACCGCGCGGTCGAGTCGTTCGGGGTCGGCCGTGTCGCCGAACGCGTGCAGCGCGGCCTTGAGCGACCCGTCGATTGAGGGAAAACCGTACAGCGGCGCCGGCAGGTCGGCGCGATCCACGAAAAACGCCGGGAAACGCCCGCGATCGAACCGATCGGTTGACGGCGAGAACCAAATCTGCACGTTGCGCTGCACGCGCAGCGGCAGGCCGAGGCCGCCGAGCAGATCCGAAACCCACATTCCGGCCGTGACGACGAGCCGCGACGCTTCGACCGCCGTGCCGTCGTCAATTTTCACCCGGTAGCCGCCCTCGCGTCGTTCCCACGACGCGATCCGCGCGTCGAAACGCACGTCCGCGCCGTTCGCCGTCGCGACGTCGAGATGTGCGGCCACTGCCAGTTCGGGGAATACGATTCCGGCCTCGCGCTCGAACAGGCCGATCTCGCGCGAACGCGGCTGCGTTCCCGGGAACTGCCGCCGGATGTCGGCGGGGTCGTACACGTCGAGCGGCAGCTCGAACTTCCGCGCCGAGCGCAGCGTCCCGGCGATTCCCTCGCGATCGGGTTCGCCGACCATCAGCATGCCGGTCAATTCGAGTAAGGTCGTATCCGTCGCGGCTTCGAGTTCGCGCCAGAGCGCGTAGGCTCGTTCCAGCAGCGGGACGTACGCCGGATCTTCGAAGTACGCCTTACGCACGATCCGTGTGCCGCCGGCCGATGCGCCCAGCGCGTGGCCGCGGGCATAGCGGTCGACGCCGATTGTCCGTACGCCGCGCCGCGCGAGGTGCGCCAGCGCTGCCGTCCCCATAGCTCCCAGCCCGATAACTATCGCGTCGTATCGCATCGATCGCCGTCGCGCTGCATTCGCTCGGCTTCGCGCTTTGCCGGCCGTTGTCCTGAGTCGCGACGCACAAGGTCGAACCTGCGCGGCGCAGGAAAGCGGCCGCATGAGCCCTACGCGGAAGGTCAACGTTCGGGCGCTCGCGCCGATTGCGGTGTCGGTGGTTACGGCGGCCATCGTGGCGGTGGCGATCGGGTTTTTCGGGCCGTCCTGGCTGCGAAGCATGGTGCGCGTGGTCGCGGTTTACGATGCGGCGGTACTGGCGATCCTACTCTATTACTGGCGCGTCGTAATGCTGACCGATGCCGCCGATACGAAGCGCCGGGCTGCGTCGCAAGACCCGGGCCGCGACGTGGTCTTTGTCGCGATTTTATTGGCCGTGGGCTTCGGACTGCTGGCGGCCATTGCTATTCTGGGGCGTGGTCCCCACGACGAGGCCCCGCATCATGCGGCCGCCATCTACGCGCTCGGATTCGGCGCCGTCGTGCTTGGATGGCTGCTCATTCACACCATCTTTTTGTTTCACTACGCCCATCTCTACTACAGCGATTGGCGACGCGACAAAGAAGGCGACCGGGGCCTAATATTTCCAGGAACGAACGAGCCGAACGACATCGATTTCGCCTACTTTTCGTTCGTTCTCGGCATGACGTTCCAAGTCTCGGACGTGCAGATAACCGATCGCCGCATTCGCCGGCCGGCGCTCGCGCATGGAATGATCTCGTTTGCCTACAACACGGCGATTTTGGCGGTCGTCGTGAACATCGTTTCAAATCTGCTTCACTAATGTTTCGGCTACGAAACCGGCTATCGAAGGAGACTACGGTAATGATTGGGCAGCGGCTCGCGGCCGTCTTCACAGCGACGTTGGCCGCGCTGGTT
>DATCGB010000359.1:0-5661 GCA_036509155.1 Candidatus Tumulicola sp.
GGCCCATCGCGCGCGCTACGGTTACGACGTTCCGAACGAGCGCGTCGAACTAGTCAACGCGCGCGCGACCGCTTCTGGAACGCTGCCGCAGGCGCAGTTCGCCGCGCACGACGATCGCCCCGCGCTACCGGGCTCGACGCCAGAGCCGTCGGCACACCGGCAGGTTTGGGGGGCCGGCCGATTCGTGCCAACGCCAGTCTTCGAACGCGCTGCTCTGACGGCCGATGCGGCAATCGACGGCCCGGCGATCGTCGAGCAATACGACACGTCCACGTATCTCGCGCCCGGCTGGTCGCTGAACGTGCGCGACGAGCTGCTGGTACTGACCGGCGCGGCAGTTCCGTCGTGAGCGCGCTCGATCCGATCGCCGTCGAGGTCATCAAAAGCGCGCTCGTGTATGCGAGCGAAGAAATGGGCATTGCGGTTCGCAACAGCGCGTATTCGCCCAACATCAAAGAACGGCTCGATCACTCGTGCGCGCTCTTCGACGCGAGCGGCCGGTTAATCGCGCAGGCCGAACACATCCCCGTGCATCTCGGTTCGCTGCCGTGGGGTCTGAGCGAAACGATGAAGGTCGTCGCGCGCGACTACGGCGGCCCGCGCGAAGGCGAAATGTGGGTCGCCAACGATCCGTACATCACCGGGACCCATCTCAACGACGTTACCGCGATCCGCCCGATCTTCCTGGCCGGAACGCTGCTCGGATACGCCGCCAATAAGGCCCACCACACCGACGTTGGCGGGAGCGTGCCGGGCTCGATGCCGGCCGACGCTGCCGAGTTATTTGCCGAAGGACTGATCGTACCGCCGATGCGGCTGGTCGAGCGCGACGAGCCCGTTGCCGTCACGATCGCTCTGTTTCGCGCGAACTCGCGAACGCCCGATGCGCGCAGCGGCGACTTGCGCGCGCAGATGGCGGGCAACTACACCGGCGAGCGGCGATTGATCGAGCTATGCGAACGGTACGGCCGCGAGGTCGTGGCGGCCGCTATCGAGCGCATTCTCGACGACAGCGAGAAGCGGATGCGCAACGCATTGCGCGCGTTGGGCGACGGCGTTTTCGAAAGCGTCGACTTTCTCGAAGACCGCTCCGGCAAGCCAACGATTCGGATCGCCCTCGCGCTGACGCTACGCGACGGAACGGCGCGTCTCGATTATACCGGCACGTCCGAGCAAGTGAGCTTTCCGCTCAACGCCGTGTTCGGCGTCACGCTATCGGGCGTCCACTACGCCCTGCGCGCCGTAACCGACCCGACGATCCCGATGAACGACGGCTGTTTTCGACCGGTCGAAGTCGTCGTCCTCGCAGGAACGCTGCTCAATCCGCGTCGTCCGGCACCGGTTTCGGGCGGCAACGTCGAGACCAGCACGCGCAACGCCGACGTCGTCCTGCAGGCGCTCGCGCGCGCGGCACCCGAGCGCGTGCCGGCCTCCAGCGGCGGGACGATGAGCAACGTCATGCTCGGCGGAACGCGGCCCGACGGTCGTGCCTGGGCGTTTTACGAGACCAATGGCTGCGGCATGGGCGCGCGCCCAACGTGCGACGGTATCGACGGCATTCAGTGCCACATGACCAACACGTTGAACACGCCGATCGAGGCGATCGAACGCGACTACCCGCTGCGCGTGACGCGCTACGAGTTCGTTCCCAATACCGGCGGCGCCGGCCGATATCGCGGCGGAAACGGCCTCGTGCGCGCGATCGAACTGGTCGAAGGGTCGGCGCGCGCGTCGCTGCTGGCCGATCGCCACACGCTACCGCCGCCGGGCGCGCAAGGCGGCGAGCCCGGCGCGTGCGGACGCCACACGCTGATTCGCGACGGCGCCGAACGCGCGGTTGCGGCTAAGGCGACGCTCGCGCTCCAGCCCGGCGATGTGCTAGTCGTTCAAACGCCGGGCGGCGGCGGGTTCGGCGACGGCAGCGGGTCGTGCGCCGAACGGATCGAGCGCAAGGGCAGCGCAACGACGGTGCCTTCGCGCGAACCGTCGAGCAGCGAGTCGTTGAGAATAATCGGCGAACCGACGTAGAACTTCAAATCGGTGCGCAGCCGCCCGACGACGCGGCCGTTGGCGGCGTCGACGGCCCACAAATAGCCCGCAATGTCGCCGAAGTACAGCACGCCGTCGAGCGCCACGATTCCGCCGCGCACGACGCCGCCGGTGCGCAGTTGCCAGACAACGTGACCGGTTGCGACGT
This sequence comes from Candidatus Tumulicola sp., assembly GCA_036509155.1. Classification (GTDB taxonomy): domain Bacteria; phylum Vulcanimicrobiota; class Vulcanimicrobiia; order Vulcanimicrobiales; family Vulcanimicrobiaceae; genus Tumulicola. The sequence continues at coordinate 2,198 of DATCGB010000359.1, forward strand.
CGAGCGCCGACACGACCGGCGCTATCGGGCTGCCTTCGTACACCCGTTGACTATAGATCAGCGGAATCGCCGACTGGTTGGCGGTTGGAGCGATGCCCGCCGCCACCCGGCGATCCCAGCGCAGTTTCCCGGTCGCCTTCGCGAGCGCAAAAATATGATGCTCGACGCGCGATCCCGGCTCGACCGTCCAGCCGAGTATTCCGGGCGCCAACGGTTTGAGATATTCGCCGATCAGCAGCGTCGGCGTCGACGCCATCGGTCCGTCGCCGGGGCCTTGATAGAACTTCGGAAACCAATGGCGCCATACCACCGTGCCGTCGTTCGCGCGCAGCGCGTAGACGCCGGTCGGGAACGTTCCCGATACGTACACGCGGCCGTCGTGGCCGTCGACCACCGACGACATCGAAAACACCGAGGGCAGGCGCGCGTTCCACGCGTAGCGGCCGGTCAACGCATCCAGCGCCAGCACGGTGCCGGAACCGTCGACGTGAACGACGTTCGTACCGACGATGGCGGGGATCGGCATTCCCGTACCGGCGAGTTCTTGGCCCCAACGCTCGCGGCCGGTCGTCAGGTTGACGCCCGCCAGGCGATTCGATCCGGTTCCACCGACGACGTAATCCGGCGGAATGCACACGACGCATTCCTGATTTCCGGCGGCGACGACCGCGACGCCGCCGGTATAAACCGGCTGCGCCATCAACTGATTGGTCGCCAGATACTTCCAGCGAAGCGCGCCGGTCGCGGCATCGATCGCGTACAGGTTACGATCGTTCGCGGCGACCAGCACGAGATCGCGGTACACGACCGGCGACGACGAGATGCCGTCGCGCCCGGCGCCGAAACGCCACGCGGCCTCGCGCGGGAGCGACGCATTGGCGACGACGACGTTGAGGCCCCCGCCTAACCGAAACTCGCGCCATGAGTTCACGCGATCGCTGTAAAAGCGCACCACGCTGGGGTCGTGGGTCGAGGACGGTCCCAAAGCGGTCGGGCGCGCCGGCGAAGAACATGCGGCGCACACCAGCGACGCCACGAGCGGCCAGCGACCGAGCGCGGCGCGAAACCGGCCGCTCATGCGGGTGCGGCGTTTCGCGCGGCCACCTTTATCGCGGCCGCGAGCAGCGCGATCAATCCGATCCAGCTCGGCAGTTTGGCCAGCTCCCTCCACGGGTCGACGCTGCCGGCTACGATCGCGATCGGTGCGGGAGGCGGCGTCGCCAGTGCGATGAGATACACGCCGGCGGCCGTAGCCAGCAGCAGTGCCGTTCCCGCCCGAGCGTTCGCGCGTAAACTCACGAGAATGACGGCGGCAACCAGCACGCACGAAAAGAACAGCGCTTTGACGGCTTGCGCGAACGGCCAGGGAATCGCCAGGAGAAGCAGCGGCGCGAGCACTCGCCAGCGGGAGGTCGAGTAAGCCGGTGCGATCGTCAACGCCAGCGCGAGCGGAATCGCCGCGGCCATCGACGCGAGGTGCACGAACGTTCCGCCGATAACGCACAGCGCGGGCGGTACCAGCACGAGGTACTCGCGCGCGTGCAGCCGCTCTGCGAGCCGTTTTGCAAGCAGCGTCGCCACCGCCAGCATGACGACGAACGACGCGCTCCCGGCCAGCAACGCCGTGCCGGTCCCCACGCCCAAACTCGCAAGCACCGACGTTAAGCTGTACTGACCCCAGAAAAAGACTTCGGCTCGCGCCTCGCCGGGAATCACTTGCGTCGCCCACTGCACGAATGCCCCGATTCCGACAATCGACACGCCGGCGATCGTCAGCGCGACCGCCCAGGCCGCCAGCGCGATCCGCGCGCGCGCGGCCCAGATCAGCAGCGACACGCAAATCGGAATGCCGATCTGCGGCTGAATCAGGGTTAACGCGGCAAAGAATCCGGCCAGCCCGTCGCGTTCGCGCCGCAGCGCCGCCGCCGTCAAAGCCAGCAGCGCGATGGTGAACGGATAGACCTGTCCCAGAAACAGGCCGACGAACCCATCGGCAAGCGCCAGCGCGGCGAGCGCCGCCGCAAATGGAATCCCGATGTCGGCCAACGCCAGCGCGGCAACCACGACGGCCGCCGCAATCGCAACGCCGGCGACGCCCTTGGCGGCCCCGTAGTCGAGCCTCGACAACGCGGCGTACGGCGGGAACGCGAAGGGCGGCAGCGGCGCCGGCATAACGTACGCCGGATCGTTCCACGCCGGACCGTGGCTGAGACGATGCTCGCACGGACGAATCGACTCGAGCGCGTACGGATTCTGACGGTGCAGTACGGCCCGTCCGGCACAATAGAAAATCGATAGGTCAATCATGTTGCGCGCGGGGGCCGCGCCGCGCAAACGGCTCAGATCGAAACCCGCAGCGATCGCTAACGACAGCAACCCGATCGCAATCACGATTCGCCGCGTCGTCACGGCGAAAACGCCCGCAGCGCCAGCCGATAACCCTCGAGCGTTCGTTTGCCGACCATTCCCGCGTCGAACGCGCGCAACCGCATCGCCAGCGCATCGTCGGGCGCGCGCGGCGGCAGCGCGAGAAGTCGTTCGACGGCGGCACGAATCGCCGCCGGCTCCTCGGGATCGACGTATTCCGCCAGCTCGCCGAAATATTCGCATTCGGTTCCGTTGTTGCTGACCGCGACCCGCGCGCCGGCGGCCGCCGCCTCGAGGTTTGCGATGCCGGGAGTTTCGGCCCAAGAAGGCAGCACGTGCACCGCCGCGTTCGCGAGTTCGCGCAGGACGTCGTCGTGCGAAAGGTTCCCGGCCACGCGCACGCGCGGCGTCATCCAGCGCCGGCACAAATCCATGTAGGGTTGGTCGTGCGATCCGCCGATCAAGGTCACGTCCGCGTCCAGCCCGCGCAGCGCGTACAGGAGCATCGCCTGATTCTTCTTCTGCTCGATCCGGGCAACGCACACGACGCCCCGCCGCGGCGACGTGCGGGCGACCGATTCCGGCACGTCGACCGGGTTGTGAACCACGACGATCGGCCGGTCGTGCAGACGCAGCTGGTGGACGTAGTAGTGGCCCTCGATCGCGCTATTGGGAAGCAGCACATCGGCTTGCCGCATGAGCGCGGTTTGCGCCGCGATTCGGCGCGCGTACTTGTGCATTTCGCCGCGCCGGAACAACTTCGCCGTGGAAGTTTGGCGCAACCGCGCGAGTTTGGTTTCGACGTGGCGCGCCGAGCCGGCAAGGATCCGCTCGCACTCGCGCGAGCGGCCGAAGAACTCGTAGAGATCCCACCAAATCGGCGAAAGCGCGACCGGCACGCCGGCTCGTCGGCACGCACGGACCTGGACCGCGCAAATCTCGGGATCGAACACGCCGAACACGTGCCCCAGATCGTATCCGCTGACGTCGGGATCCAACGCCGGCAGGATGTCCGCGTGCACGCCGGCCGCTTCGAGCGCGCGGCGCGTAAAGCGCGCCTGCGTCAGGTCGCCGCCGCTGCGCTCGTCCGCGCTGGG
>DATCGB010000360.1:0-4025 GCA_036509155.1 Candidatus Tumulicola sp.
GATCGCCGGTGCCGTCGCGGTCGATTCGACCGCCATGCAGGGCCCAGAATTCAATCCTCACTGGGACCCCGACGATGCAAACGAGGATTACGCCGCGCCGACCAACGGACTGTCGCTCGACGGCGATACGATCGAGTCTCACCAGATGGTCGGCGGCATCGAGGAACGCTTTTGGACGCCGGTGCACGGCGGCGTGCCGCACTACGTCGCCGCCGTCGTCGAACGCCTGCTGCGCGAACGCGGGATTGCCACCGCAGCGCCGCCCGTCGCGTCGCGCGCGCCGTTGGACTCAATCGCGCTGTGGGACCATCGGTCCGCACCGCTGCGCGCACTCGAGGCGCACATGCTGTTCTTTTCGGATAACCACTATGCCGAACAACTCCTGCGCACGCTCGGTTCAAATGGGACGGGCGCCCCCGACGACGCCGGCGGCCTCGCAACCGAACGTCAATTCCTGAGCGAACGCGGAATCCCCGATCCCGGACTCCGGCTGGCCGACGGCAGCGGGCTCTCGAGCGGCGACCGCGTCGCCGCGATCACGTTGGCAAGCGTTCTTTCCGATGCGGAGAAACGCGGCGGCGACGCGTCGCTCTACAGGCTGCTCCCCCAAGGCGGGCGGCAGGGTACGCTCAAGGACTACGACTTTACCAGCGCGCTGGGGCGCGTTCGGGCCAAAAGCGGACACATCGACGGCGTCTCGTCGCTCGCCGGCTACGTCAACACCGCCCGGCACGGCCGCGTGGTCTTCGCGTTTCTCATCAACGGCTCGCCGGGCGACCCCGACGCCGCAATCGTCCGGGCCGTCGATCGCCTCGCCTCCTTCTAGGGAGCCTGCCGGGTGCCGAGCGGAATTTTCCCCCTCGGCGCACTATCAAGCGAGCATGTTCGACCAATCCACCCTTTCGCGGCTGATCGACCGCGCGCTGCGGCGCGGCGGCGATTTCGCCGACGTGTTCTGCGAGCGCCGCAACGCGCAGTCGTTTCGGCTTCAAGACGGTCGAATTCACGAAGGTGCCTACGGCATCACGCTCGGAGTCGGCATCCGCGTCGTTGTCGGCGAGTCGGCCGGATACGCGTACTCCGACGATCTGAGCTTAGAAGCACTCATGCAAGCCGCCGACGCGGCGTCGCTCATCGCTCGCGAATCGGGCCGCCGCGACGGCAGCGTCGATCTGCGGGAGCGCCGCGTCGACTCGTTCTACGCGCGGGGCGCGACCGAACGGCCCGATTCGGCGCGCTACGTCGCGCTCCTCGAACGGGCCGACGTCGCCGCACGGGCGTTCGATCCGCGCGTCGTCGCGGTCAACGCGCACGTTACCGACGAACTGCAAGAAGTCTGGATCGCCACCAGCGAGGGCCGATTCGTAACCGACCGCCGGCCGATGGTCGCGTTGGGCGTGCAAGTCGTTGCCAGCGATAAGAAAGAACGGGGTTCCGGTTTCGTCGGCGACGGCGGCCGGACGTCGATCGACTACTTCGACCGGCACTCGCCCGAAATGCTGGCGGCGGATGCCGCTCGAATCGCGACGGTCAACGTGGCGGCGGTACCGGCGCCGGCCGGCGAAATGGCGATGGTCGTCGGCGCGGGCGGCGGCGGCGTGCTCCTGCACGAAGCCGTCGGGCACGGCCTCGAAAGCGATTTCAACCGCCGGGGTACGTCGCTGTATAGCGGACGCGTCGGCGAACGCGTCGCCAGCGAACTCGTGACCATTTACGACGACGGCAACCTGCCCGAAGAGCGCGGCAGCCTCAATGTCGACGACGAAGGCGTGCCCGGCCAGCATAAAGTGTTGGTCGAAAACGGCGTGCTGCGCGGCTACATGCAAGACGTGCTCAACGCGCGGCTGATGGGCACCGAATCGACCGGCAGCGGACGGCGCCAATCGTTTCGCTTCCTGCCGCAGCCGCGCATGTGCAATACGTACATGCCGAACGGCACGTCGTCGGTGGACGACATTCTGGCGTCGACCAAGCGCGGAATCTACGCCAAATCGTTCGCCGGCGGCCAAGTCGACATCAGCAAGGGCGACTTCGTGTTCATGGTCGGCGAAGGGTACCTCATCGAAGACGGTAAGATCGCGGCCCCGGTCAAGAACGCCACCATCGTGGGCAACGGTCCCGAAGCGATGACCAGGGTCACGGCGGTCGGCAACGACAGCCGGCTGGCCCGGCGTCACTACACGTGCGGAAAGGGCGGCCAGTACGTTCCCGTCGGGGTCGGAATGCCGACGGTGAAAATTTCGTCGATTACGGTTGGTGGGACGCAGCATGATGGATGAATCGCAGGCGCTGGAAATCGCCGCCCGCGCGATCGACCTGGCCGGCAACGCCGGAGCCGACGCCGCCGAAGCGACGGTTTCGATCGCCCGGCGGTTTCACGTCGAAGCGCGCGAAAGCGTGATCTCGAAGCTGGAACAGTCGACCGCAAAATCGCTGCACGTGCGGGTGTTTGCCGGCGGCCGCAAAGCCTCGCTTACGACCTCCGATTTGTCGAGCGACGGATTGCGCGAGGCGGTGCGCCGGACCCTCGATCAGGCCGCCTACGTCGCCAGCGACGATTTGGCCGGACTGCCCGACGAGTTCGCCGCGTCGCCGCCGGCGCTCGACCTCTACGACGCGCGTGTGGCGGAACGTGAAGGTGATGAAAAAGTCGAGGAGGCACTCGCTCTCGAAAAGCTGATCCGGCGAGACGATCCGCGCGTTGCGAACTCGGCCGGGTCGCATTACACCGACGCGGTCTCGATTGCGGCCATCGTGAACTCGGCCGGATTCGCGGCGGCGTACTCGAGCACGCGTGCCGGGCGTTCGACCGGGCCCGTCGCCGACGACGGGACGGTTAAACGGACGGCGCATTACGGCACCGCTGCCCGGCACTTCGACGAGCTCGAAAGCCTCGAGGATGTCGCGCGAACGGCGGTTAGTCGCGCGGTCGGACTTTTCGGCGCGAAGAAACCGGCCACGATGCGCGTGCCGGTCATTTTCGAGCGCGACGTCGCCTCCAGCATTCTGGACGACGTGTTTGCGGCGCTGTCGGCGGCCAACGTGGCGGCCGGGAACTCGTGGCTGATCGGCCGCATCGGAAGCAAGGTGGGCAGCCGCTTCGTAACCATCGTCGACGACGGCCTGCTCCCGGGCAAGCTGGGGAGTTCGCCGTTCGACGGCGAGGGCGTGGCGACGCGCCGAACGCCCGTTTTCGACGAGGGACGGCTCGAGACGTTTTTGTACGACACGTACTACGCGCGCAAACTGGGCGCGGCCACGACCGGCAACTCCAACGGCAGCGGCGTCGGGACGAACAACTTGTATCTGCTGCCCGGGCGGCAGTCGCTCGAGGAGCTCGTCGCGGCGACGCCGCGAGGCGTGCTGGTGCTCGATACGATCGGCTTTGCCACCGAGCACGCTTCGGGAACTTATAGCCGCGGCGCGCGCGGCTTTTTCATCGAGGGTGGCGAACTCTCGTACCCGATCGACGAATTCACGATTGCCGGCGCCTACGCCGATATGCTGGCCGGCGTCGACGGGGTCGCCGACGATCTGCGTTTCGACGGCGCCGTCGTCTCGCCGTCGTTCCGCGTCGTCGAAATGACGATCAGCGGAAATTGAAGTTTGCGTCATAGGAGTACCACGATGCCACTGCCCGCGATAAGTTTCACGATCATCATGCGAATCGAAATGCCGAACGAGCCCGGAGCGTTCGGCATCCTCACCAACGCGATCGGCGACGCGGGTGGAACCATCGCGGCGGTCGACATGCACTCGGTGAGCAAGGCGCGCATGGTTCGCGACGTGACGATCAACGTCGCTTCGGATGCGGTCGCGAACGACGTGCGCGCCGCCGTCGAGGCGATCGAGGGGGCAAGAATTGTCAGCGCCTCGGATTCCACCTTCCTCGCCCACTTGGGCGGCAAAATTCGAATCGAGCCGAAAATCCCGGTGAAGAATCGCAGGGATCTTTCGATCGTCTACACGCCCGGCGTCGCGCGGGTCTCGATGGCGATTGCCGCCGATCCGAGCAAAGCTTTTCA
>DATCGB010000361.1:0-2318 GCA_036509155.1 Candidatus Tumulicola sp.
CAGCGCGCCCCCGGCCGCGCTCAGGAACGTCGTCCGCTTCATCATGCGGCGGATTTCGCCGCGCCCGGCGGAGGGACCGGCCGGGCATGGGACCGGCCCAGATGGGTGTAACTTTCGGCCCGTGTAACTTCAAAAGGGAACGGGGGTTATAAGCTAGCGTATGGCCTATCAATTTCAGCAACCGCCGCAGAGCCCGTACGGCGGGGCGATCGCACCGGCGGTGCCGACGCATTCGCTGCTGGCGCAAGTCTTGGGAATTACGGCGCTGGGTCTGTGCGTGACCGCGTTGGCGGCCTACGTCGCCCAAGGGGTGGGGACGGGCGTCGGCCTGATCGCGATGATCGTCGGGTTCGTCATCCTGTTCGCAATTTTCAAAACGCGGGCCAACGAAGCGCTCTCGCTCACCCTGTTCTACGTCTTCGCGTTTTGCGAAGGCGTCGGCATCGCACCGGTCATCGGGCAGTACCTCCGCTCGGTCGGGTCGGGCGTGGTGGTCAACGCCGCCCTCACGACCGGGCTGGGCATGTTCGCCCTAGCGGCCATCGTCTACGCTACGGGCCTCGACTTGCGGCGCTTCCAGGGCATATTCACGATCGCGCTGCTAGGATTGGTCGTGGTCGGCGTCATCTCGATGTTCGTGAAGTTCGTCCACCCGGAGACGTACGCGTGGCTGACCCTGGTGATCTTTTCGGGGTTGGTGCTGATCGATTTTGCCCGCATTCGGGCGGGCGGCGACGGCCTGACGCCGGTCCTGATGGCGGTCAGCATCTACCTGGACGCAATCAACATCTTCCTTGCCTTGCTGCAAATCCTCGGCGGACGCCGGTCCAGCGATTAATTCCCTGGTATAATCGAAGAAGATGTGCGGGATATCGGGGGTCTTTGCGCCGGGTCGCGACGCAGCTCGTCTCGCGTTTTTCGTGCTATACGCGCTGCAGCACCGCGGCCAAGAGTCGGCCGGCATCGCCGCCGCCGACGGCGGGACGATCCGCTCGCACAAAGAGATGGGTTTGCTGAGCGCCATCTTCGACGAGGACATTTTGAGCCGGCTCAGCGGCCATATCGCGGTCGGTCACACGCGCTATTCGACCACCGGATCGTCGATCGTCGTTAACGCCCAACCGCTGCTGGAACGCACCGAGCTGGGCGACTTCGCGTTCGTCCATAACGGCAACCTGACCAACACCGACGAGTTACGCGAAACGCTGTCGCCGACGACCGTGCTTCAGGCGAGTTCGGATTCCGAAGTCTTGGCGAAGCTGTTGGTCGAGTCCAAGGGCACGATGGTCGACCGGATTAAAGCGGTCATAGCGGTTGCGCGCGGAGCGTATTCGATCGTGCTGTGCACGCAGGACGAACTCTACGCGTTTCGCGATCCGTGGGGCGTGCGTCCGTTGTGCCTGGGGACGCTGCCGGACGGCGGCTACGTGGCGGCCTCCGAGTCGTGCGCGCTGGGAACCGTCGGCGCGAAGTACGTGCGCGAAATCGAACGCGGCGAAATCGTGCGAATGTCGTCCAAGGGCCTCGAGTCGTTTCAAACCGAGGTGGAAAGCGCGACGCCGGCGCTCTGCATGTTCGAGTACATCTACTTCGCGCGCCCGGATTCGAGACTGAACGACCGGTCGATCTACATGGCGCGCTACGCGATGGGGCGGCAACTCGCGAAGGAACATCCGGTGGAAGCGGATGCGGTGATGGCCGTGCCCGACTCGGCGGTGCCCGGGGGAATCGGGTATGCGACCGAGAGCGGGCTGCCGTACATCGAAGGATTGATCAAGAATCGCTACATCGGCCGCACCTTCATCAGTCCCGATCAAGGGATGCGCTCGCGAGGCGTTCATCTTAAGTTCAACCCGGTCGTGGAGAATCTCGTCGGCCAGCGCGTCATCGTGGTGGACGATTCGATCGTGCGCGGCACGACGACGCCCCGGATCGTCGCGCTGCTGCGCGAAGCGGGAGCGACCGAAGTGCACCTCCGCATTACGTCGCCGCCGATCAAACACCCGTGCTACTTGGGCGTCGACATGGCGACGTACGACGAACTGATTGCCGCCAACTACACGGTCGAGGAGATTCGCCTGCGCACGGGAGCGGACTCGCTCGGCTACTTAAGTTTAGACGGGTTGATCGCGGCAACCGGGCGCAAGCGCGAAGAGATGTGCCTGGGGTGTCTGACCGGCGAGTATCCCAACGTGCCCGCGACCCACGAACCGCGCACCCTCGCAAAAGCCTAACGTCCCGCGCCTCGCTTACGACGCGGGGAAGGTCCCCTCGCGGACGTCGTTCGCATAGTCGGTGAGGGCTTCGGTCGCGAGGCG
>DATCGB010000362.1:0-9906 GCA_036509155.1 Candidatus Tumulicola sp.
CCTAGGAGCCTAAAGTCGCACCGCCAGGTCATCGGGCGGTGCGCGCGCAAAACAGTGCGACCGTGAAAACCCGCGCAGATCTCCGTAACGTTGCCATCATCGCTCACGTCGACCACGGCAAGACGACGCTCGTCGACGCCATGTTGCGGCAAAGCGGCGTCTTCCGCGAGGGTCAGCACGTGGCGACGCGCGTGATGGATTCGAACCCGTTGGAGCGCGAGAGAGGGATCACGATCCTCGCTAAAAATACCGCCGTCCGCCACGGGGCGGTAAAGTTCAACATCGTCGACACGCCCGGGCACGCCGACTTCGGCGGTGAGGTCGAACGCGTGCTCCAAATGGTGCAAGGCGTGCTGCTGCTGGTCGACGCCGCCGAGGGTGTTATGCCGCAAACTCGGTTCGTGCTGCGCAAGGCGTTGGAGCTCGATCTCAAGGCGATCGTCGTGGTCAACAAGATCGACCGTCGCGACGCCCGCGCGCAAGAAGTCGTCAACGAAACCTTCGACCTTTTCATCGAACTGGGCGCCAACGACGAGCAGGCCGACTTTCCGGTGATCTTCACCAATGCGAAGGCCGGCATTGCGAAGCGCTCGCTCGACGAAGAGAGCGCCTCGCTCGAGCCGCTTTTCGAAACGATCGTTTCCCGCATTCCCGAGCCGCCCGCTGAAGAAGGCGCCTTTCAACTGCTCATCTCCGCGATCGACCATAATAAGTACGTCGGCCGAATCGGCATTGGCCGCATCTTCCGCGGCAGCTCGCGCTTGAACGCGCCGATCGCCAAGGTCGCCCGCGACGGCAGCATCGCGACCGGGCTGCGCCTGACGACGCTGCTGACCTTTCAGGGGCTCGAACGGATCGAAGTCGACGAGGCATCCGCGGGCGACATCGTCTGCGTCTCGGGCATCGAAGATCTCAACATCGGCGACACGATCGCCGACGGTAACGATCCCGAGGGCATTCATGCGGTCGCCGTCGACGAACCGACCGTCTCGATGTCGTTTAGCGTGAACAACTCGCCGTTTGCCGGCCGAGAAGGGAAGTACCTTACGTCGCGCCAGATTCGCGAGCGTCTCATGCGCGAGCTGGAGTCGAACGTCGCGTTGCGTGTCGCCGACACCGATTCGGCCGACACGTTCGAAGTGCGCGGACGTGGCGAACTGCATCTCTCGATCCTGATCGAAACGATGCGCCGCGAAGGCTACGAGCTCGCCGTTTCTAAGCCGCAGGTCATCCTAGTCGAACGCGACGGAAAGCGTTGGGAACCGGTCGAATACGTGGTCGTCGACGTGCCCGAAGAGTACTCGGGATCGGTAATCGAATCGCTGGGTAAGCGCAAGGCCGTGATGTCGAATATGATCAACGTCGCCGAGTCGCGCCGCCTCGAATACACCATGCCGACCCGCGCGATTTTTGGACTGCGGGGAGAGCTTCTTACGCTGACGCGCGGAACGGCCGTGATGTCGCATACGTATTACGACCATCAGGAGTGGCAGGGCGAGCTGCCCGGCCGCAGCGTAGGCGCTCTGGTCGCGAGCGACACGGGCCGCACGACGGGGTACGCACTGATGGGGCTCGAGCAGCGCGGCGAGTATTTCGTTGGCCCGGGCGTCGACGTTTACGAGGGCATGATCGTCGGCCGTGCCAACGACGACAAGGACGTCGCGCTCAACGTCGTACGAGAGAAAAAGCTCACCAACATGCGCGCCGCCGGTTCGGACGAGAACGTGCGCTTGGCGCCGCCCGACGAACTCTCACTCGAACGCGCGATCGAATTCATCGAAGACGACGAGCTCGTCGAGGTCACCCCTGCGTCGATCCGCCTGCGCAAGCGGATGCTCGACGAGGGGGAACGCCTCAAAGCCCGCAAACGCTTCGCCGCCGTCAAAACTTAAGAGCCTACGAGCCTAGACCGAAAACGCGTAGGTCGTGGTCGAGACGAAGGTTTCACCCGGCCGTAGGACGGTGCTCGGAAAGTTCGGGTGATTCGGCGCGTCGGCAAAATGCTGGGTTTCGAGCGCGAACGCACCGGGCTTTCCGGTGTAGAGCTGCAGGCCCGGCTGGGTCGTTTCGACCACCAGCCTGCGCCCGGAACCCTCATCGCAAGCTTCGGCCGCGCGGCGCACCGCACCGGCCGGGCCGTCGAGCACGAAGTTGCAGTCGTAGACTTCGATACCGATCGGGCGTTCCGACCGAAAATCGCGCGACGTTTCCGCGACCGGCGCGATCGCGCCCGTTGGGATCATCGCGTCGTCGACCGGGGTGTACGACGACGCCGCGATCCACAGCCGGTGGTTCGCGATCGAATCGCCACCATCGCCGCTCAAGTTGAAGTAGGCATGATTGGTAAAGTTGACGACGGTGGGGGCGTCGGTCGTCGCCGTGTAGTCGATGCGCAGCCGTCCTTCGTCGTCGAACGCATACGCGGCGGTACAGTGGAGGGCGCCCGGGAAGCCTTGATCGCCATCCGGGCTGCATAGCGAGAACTCGGCGGCGAGCGTTCGCCCGTCGGCCGCGCGCCGCTGCGCGCAAAGCGTCCACGCGCGTTTGGAAAAGCCGTCCGGGCCGCCGTGCAGCGTGTTGGGGCCGTCGTTGGTAAGCAATCGATAGACGCGCCCGTCGAGGCTGAAATGGCCGTTGGCGATGCGATTCGCATACCGTCCGATCGTTTTCCCGGCGCTGCCGCCGGCCGCCACGCAGACGTTGCCGACGCGTCCGGTCCGGTCTCGGACGAACGCCCCGACGATCGCGGCACCGCTCGCGCTCAACTCGACGCGCTCGCCGCGTGCGTTCGCTAACGTCAGACTCGCGCCAGGCACCGGGGAAATCGGCTCTCCCAATCTAATCTCTCTTTCTTGGAGGCAGTAACTCGGTGAGATTCGCTTCGACGGTACGTAGTCTTGCGATCGGCGCGACCGCGGCGACGCTGCTGGCTGCGACTGCCGCGCCGGCGCCGCAGCACGCGAGCGCGACGCCGAGCGACCCCGCGATACTCTCGAGCCTGATCGGAAAACCCGCGACGGGCCTGACGTTCGCGCCGCTCGACGGCGCGCCGGCGCCGCTGGTAACCCCAGGGCGGCCAACCGTCGTGATCGCGTTTGCATCCTGGTGCGTGGCCTGCATCCAAGAAATGCCTCGCACCATCGCCGACTACGCCAAATACCACGACCGCGTCGCGTTTCGCGGCATCGACTACACCGAATCGCCCGCCGTGGCAAAAAAGATGGTCGCCCGTTACGCGATACCGTTTCCGGTCGAATCGTACGCCTCGGCTGCGGCGACAACGGCGTCGGCGTCGCCCGAGACGCTGACGATTTCAAGCACCATGACTCGCGACCAAGTCCTCGGCTTAAAAACCGCGTTTCCGGACGAATTCTACCGTCGGATCGTCGCCGTGTACGACGCGCGGTCGACGATGACGCCAAGCGATTTCGCCGCCTACGAACGGCGCATGCGCGTCTACTTTAAAGACCCCAAAGACATCGCTGCCGAAACGGCGGCGGCCAAGCAGAAATCGGCAACGCTCGATTTGCCGCATTCGTTCGTCATCGACGCGAACGGCATCGTGACGAACGCGCTCGAGGGCTATACCCCTTCGGTGGACCGGCTCGCCCTGGCGCTTCTCAAGCTGGGAATCAAGTAACCGTCTCGGACTTGGAGACGGCAAACGTGAGCTCGCCGCGAACGTCGTCGAACCCGACCTCGACCGCGTCGCCGTCCTCGATATCGCCGGCCAGAATCTTGCGCCCCAGCGGCGTCTCGAGTTCCTTTTGAATCGTGCGCTTCAGCGGGCGCGCGCCGTAGTTCGGGTCGTATCCGACCTTGACGATATGACGTTTTGCGGCTTGCGACAGCACCAGCGTGATGCGGCGCTCGGCTAGGCGCTTGCGCAGCCGCTGCAGCTGAATCTCGACGATCTCCTCGAGTTGATCTTCGGTGAGCGCGTGAAATACGATGATTTCGTCGACGCGGTTGAGGAACTCGGGGCGAAAATGCTGGCGCAGTTCGTCGAGGACGGTCGCGCGCATCACGGCGTAATCGGCACCTTGGAAAGAGCCGCGATGCTCGAGAATTCGATGGCTGCCGACGTTCGAGGTCATGACGACGATCGTGTTCTTAAAATCGACCGTGCGACCCTGACCGTCGGTTAGCCGCCCGTCGTCGAGAATTTGCAGGAAGACGTTGAACACGTCCGGATGCGCCTTTTCGATCTCGTCGAAAAGAATCACGCAATACGGCCGCCGGCGTACCGCCTCGGTGAGCTGTCCGCCCTCGTCGTAGCCGACGTATCCCGGGGGCGCGCCGAGCAGCCGCGCTACCGTATGTTTCTCTTGATATTCCGACATGTCGATCCGCACGAGCGCGCGCTCGTCGTCGAACAGGTACTCGGCCAACGCCCGCGCGAGTTCGGTTTTACCCACGCCGGTCGGGCCTAGGAAAATGAACGAGCCGATCGGACGATTCGGATCGGCCAGACCCGAGCGCGTTCGGAGCACCGCCTCGGCGACCGCATCGACCGCCTCGTCCTGTCCGATCACCCGCCGGTGCAGTTCTTCTTCGAGGTGCAGCAGCTTTTGACGCTCGCCCTCGAGCAGTTTGGAAACGGGAATGCCGGTCCAGCGCGCGATGACCTCCGCGATATCGTCTTCGTCGACCTCTTCCTTCGTTAGCCGCGTTCCATCGCTTTGCGAAAGTTTGCCCTCTTCGGCGACGAGATCTTTCTCCAGTTGCGCCAGCTTGCCGTACCGCAACTCGGCGGCTCGATTGAGATCGTACTGGCGCTCGGCCTGCTCGATCGCCACTTTGGTTTGTTCGATCTGCTCGCGCAGCCCACGCAGCTTGGTCGAGGCGCTCTTTTCGGCGTCCCACTGCAGGCGAAGCTTGGTCTGCCGTTCGTGCAGCTCAGCCAACTCTTTTTCGAGCTGCTCGAGGCGCCGCACGCTGGCACCGTCGGTTTCTTTGCGCAGCGCTTCGCGTTCGATTTCCAACTGCATGACGCGTCGCGATACTTCGTCGAGCTCTTGCGGCATCGAATCGATTTCCGTGCGCAGTTTGGCGCCCGCCTCGTCGACGAGGTCGATCGCTTTGTCCGGCAGGAAGCGATCCGTGATGTACCGATTGCTTAGCGTTGCGGCCGCGACGAGCGCCGCGTCCTTGATCCGTACGCCGTGGTGGGCTTCGTATTTCTCTTTCAAGCCGCGCAGGATCGAGATCGTATCTTCAACGCTCGGCTGATCGACGAGAATCGGCTGGAATCGCCGCTCCAAGGCCGCGTCCTTTTCGATATACTTTCGGTATTCGTCGAGCGTGGTGGCACCGATCATGTGCAATTCGCCGCGCGCCAGCATGGGTTTGAGCAAGTTGCCCGCATCCATCGAACCTTCCGTCTTGCCGGCGCCGACGACCGTGTGCAGCTCGTCGACGAACAGGACGATCTGGCCTTCCGCGCTGGTGACGTCTTTGAGCACGGCCTTGAGCCGTTCTTCGAATTCGCCGCGATATTTTGCCCCGGCGATCAGCGAGCCCATGTCGAGCGACACGACCCGCTTGTTTTTTAGCCCCTCCGGAACGTCGCCGCGAACGATGCGCTGCGCCAGCCCTTCGACGATCGCCGTTTTGCCGACGCCCGGCTCGCCGATCAGCACCGGGTTGTTCTTCGTGCGCCGCGAGAGCACTTGAACGACGCGCCGAATCTCTTCGTCGCGGCCGATCACCGGATCGAGCTTGCCGCGTTCGGCCTCGAGCGTAAGGTCGCGTCCGTAGCGTTCGAGCGACTTGTACGTGCCTTCGGGATCCTTGGTCGTGACGCGTTGGTTGCCGCGGACCTCGCGCAAAGCTTGCAGCAACTTGTCTTTGGTTACGCCCGCCTCGCGCAGGAGCCGCCCGGTCTCGCCCGGCGACTGCGCCATCGCCAGCAGCACGTGCTCGACCGACGTGTAGTCGTCCTGCAGCGCCTTGGCTTCGTCCTCGGCCGCGCTCATCACGCGCGCGAGCTCGGGCGAGAGCGTTACCTGGGCGCTATCGGCGTTGGCCCCGGTCAGACGCGGCAGGCGCCCGACGGCGTCGTCGACTTTGCGCGTCAGCGCCTTCACGTCGGCGCCCGCCTTCGCCAAAATGTCGGGCGTCATGCCGCGCTCTTGATCGAGCATGGCGGCCAGCATGTGCTCGGGCGTCGTCTGCGTGTTGCGTTCGTTCAGGGCGCGCGTGTAGGCGGCGTTGAGCGCCTCGCCGACGCGCTCGGTCATTTTTTCAACGTTCATAGCGATTTCAACCGGGCAAACCGTGCCGAAAGCTCTTGGTAGCGCGCCTTCAAATTCGATCCCTCGCCGCGTTGGGCGGCCGTCGGCGCTTGAAACGAACTGCCCAGGCGCAAACTCATATCCAGTAGCTGCTCGCGGATGCCGGGCGGGGCGCCGAGGTCCTCGACGTTACGCGGATCGAGCGTGAGCGTCCGCTTAAACGCGCGCAACGGCTCGGCCTGCCCGGAACCCGCGAGTTTTAGACGCGCATCGATCGCGTTGAGCATCGTATCCACGCCGCTCAATTCGGCGTCGATCTCGGCGAGAAAATCGTGGCGAAGCGCGTACTGCTCGGCCGGAACCTCGTCGCGCGGATCGGCGAGCACGCCGAGCGTCTGCGTTTCCGTGCGCCCGTCGACGTGCAAGCGAACCGCATATGTGCCCGGAATCACTTCGGGGCCCTCGTCGGGTCCGCGATTCTCGCGGAAGGTTCCGCGCCACTGCACTGGGCCGTCTTCGGCCAGGTCCCAGCTCGTGCGATTGATTCCCGCCACGTTGGACACGTCGGGTCCGTCGATATGCCGAACCACTCGGCCCTGCGCATCGACGATCTCCAGGGTCGGGCGGCGTTTCGCCGGCGTTGCGAGATAGTAGCTCAGCAGCGCGCCGTATTCCGGATTGTCGCCGACGAACTCGTTGTCGGGAAGCGTGCCGCCCGAGAAAGAGTTCACCGGCGACCACCGCCACATGCGATACGCTGCACGCGGCGCGAAGAAGGTGAGGCTCGCCGTTCGGCCCTGCGCCAACTCTTGAAGCGGCCGCAGGTCGTCGAGAATCCACACCCCGCGACCGTGCGACGCGATCAGCAAATCGTCGGCAATCGGTTGGATTTCGATGTCGTAAATCGCGGTAGCCGGCATATTGAGGCGCAACGACTGCCAGGCGGTTCCGCGGTCGAAGGAAATCCAAACGCCGCGCTGCGTTCCGGCATACAGCACGTCGCCGTTCTTGGGATCTTCGCGGATCGATCGCACGAACAGCCCCGCAGGCAGATTCGCGGCGATCGGGCGCCACGTAGCGCCGAAGTCGCCGGTCGCGAAAACGTACGGATGCGCGTCGCCGACCATATGCCGGTCCACGGCGACGTAAGCGCTGCCGGCCGCATAGTGTCCGGCATCAATCGATATGCGGCCCCACGGCGGCACGGCTGCGGGCGTGACGTTTCTCCAGCGAGTGCCGCCGTCGCGCGTCAACTGCACCAACCCGTCGTCGGTTCCCACCCAGATCAGACCGCTCGCAACCTTCGACGGCTCGATGTCGAGAATCGTATCCGACGTTTCGGCACCCGAAACGTCGAGGTCGATCAGACCGCCCGACGCCGCTTGATGCGACTTCTCGTCGCGCGTGAGGTCCGGGCTGATAACTTTCCAGTGCTCCCCGCGGTCGGCAGTTTCAAAGACGACGTTGCCGCCGGCCAATACGTGCGGTGAGGATCCGGTCGTAAATGCAATCGGCGTATCCCAGTTAAACCGATAGGGGAGCGTGGCGGGAACCTGGCTGTTGTAGTGTGCGGAGGGCGAGACCTCGTGCGCCTGCTGCGTACGGCGATCCCAGAGATATACTTGCCCGGTGTCGGAATTGGTCGACGTACTCCAGATTAGGTCGGGATCGGCCGGGTCGACCAGCGACCACATCCCGTCGCCTGGAGCGACCGTGTACCAGTCGCGATTCAAGACGCCGATGCCGTTGTTGGCGGTGGAGGGACCGCACCACGAGTCGTTGTCCTGAAGGCCGGCGCAGACTTGATAGTCGGGCGTCGAGCTGCCAAAACCAACGTGATAGGGCTGCGAGAACGGCAAATCGTAGGGCTGCCAAAAGTGAGCGCCGCCCTCGCCCGACAAAATCGCGCCTTCGTCGGTTCCTACCCCGATGCGCCGGCCGTCGTGCGACCACCACGCGAAATGATAATCCCACCCCGCATTCGTCGCGATCGGATGAAACGTGCGGCCGCCATCCTTGCTCATCGTCAGAATGAGCCCGACGTCGATCAGGCGATTGCGATCGGCCGGATCGACGAAGATGCGGCTGAAATAGAAGGGCCGCGCGCCGACGTACGGGCTGTGCGGCATGCGCTTCCAAGACGTGCCCCCGTCGTCGGAACGCCACAAATCGCCCTGCTTGGACTGAACGATCGCGTAAATCCGTCCGCCGGCTGCGGCGGCTACACCGATCCGGCCCGTTAACCCGCCTGGAAACCCGTGGCCGCGAACCTCGTGCCAGGTCGTGCCGCCGTCGTCCGACCGATACAGGCCGCCGTGCGGGCCGCCGCCGGTATACATCCACGGCTGCCGCCGGAACTGATAGACGCCCGCAAACAGCGTCGACGGCCGATCCGGCACTCGAACCAGATCGGAGATGCCGCTCGACAATCCGGCGAAGAGCGTTCGCGCCCAGTGCGCGCCGCCGTCGTGCGACACGTAGACGCCGCGCGTCGCGTTATCGCGAAAGACCTGTCCGAGCACCCCGACGACGATCGTACGCGGATTGCGCGGATCGATCGAGATGCCGGAGATTTGCCCGGCATCTTCGAGTCCGGAGTGCGTCCAAGATTTCCCGCCGTTCGTGGAATGCCATATGCCGTCGCCGCTTTCGACGTCGTTACGCGGATTGGATTCGCCGGTACCCACCCAGACGTCATCGGCGTCGTGCGGCGATAGGGCGATCGCGCCGACCGCGGCCGAGGATGCTCCCTCGAACAGCGCCTTCCACGACGCGCCGCCGTCCACGCTCTTGAACACGCCGCCGTCGGCTCCGCCGGCGTAGTAGAGCAGGGCGTCGCGATCGCTGCCGACCAGTGCGGTCGTGCGGCCGCCCGAGATGGCCGGGCCGATCGCGCGATAGCGCAAATCGCCGAACGATCCGGCGGCCAGCGCTCGGGCCGGCAAAAACAGCGCGCACGCCGCCGCACACGCCGCGATCGCGCCGAAGGCGACACGACGAAAGGTCATGGAACTACGCTTACCAAGAACGCAAAGGGTCTCCTTCTCCGAGCGGCGGCGACGCGCCGCCGGCGTTTTCGCGCAGCGTACGATAGTCGGCGTTACGCAGCGTGATACCGTTCGCGTCGAGCCACTCGAGCAGCGGAACCGCGTATTTTCGCGAGGTTCCGAGCAGATCGCGGAACTGGGCCGCCGTCATGCGGTGGTTTCGCAGCAAATACTCGCGCACGCGGGCCCGCATCTCGACAATTTGGGATCCACGGTAGAGGTCGTGTCCGACTTTTACCAGCGCACCGCTCGCGAGCAGCGTGTCGAACGCCTTACCCGCACCGAGCACGTTTGATTTCCGCACGACGGATGCGACCTCGTCGAACGATACCGGCAGAAACGTTTCCGCCTCGCCGACGGGAAACAGTCCGTCGAAAAACTCGCGCTGCCCGGCCGTAAGCGACGGGTTATGATCGAGCGTCGCATAATAACCGGCGCGAGCGCCGATTCGCCCGCGCCGGACGAAATCGGCAAGGACGCGCACCAACAGCGGCTCGCCAACGTCCAGGCTGCGCGCGAGCGCGAGCGAGGTTACGCCCATCGCCCACGGTTCTTCGGGTTGCGCCCGTTCGAGATGATCGAGCACGCGTTGCAGAAGTTCGCCGGCGGCCGCCGCGTCGACG
>DATCGB010000363.1:0-4313 GCA_036509155.1 Candidatus Tumulicola sp.
GCCTACGTCGCCCTGCAGCAGCCGATTCATGGGAACGTCGCGGCTCATGTCGTCCCAGATTTCCAGGATCGTCCGGCGCTGCGCGCCGGTCAGCGCGAACGGCAAGGCCGCCGAAAACTCCTCGATCAAATCGGGCGGCACGCGCAGCGCCCGCGCGCCGCGATCGCGTTCGCGTTGGGCGCGCCGGAGCTGGGCCGCCGTCGCCAGCGTCAGAAATTCGCCGAAGATAAACCGCTCGCGTGCGCGCTGCGCCTCATCGGGACCGTCGGGTGCGTGAACCGCCCGGTAGGCTTCGCGCAACGGCGGATAACCGCGCGCCCGCGCGACCGCGGCCGGCACGGGATCCTCGGGAACCCGCGTCAGCAGGTTCGACAAATTTTTCTTCACGACCGCGGCGATCTTTCGCGACGCCAGATCTTTGCTCGCACGATAGACGGGAATCAACTCGCCGCGGTACGACTCTCCATCGCCGAGCGATGCGTATTGCGTGACATTCACGACCGGTCCGGCGAACGTCTTCTCGACGCGTCCGCGCACGAACAGCCGCATCCCCGCCCGGAAGCGCCCGTAGACGAACCGGCGCCGGCCGATCCACTTTGCCAGAAACGTCGCGCCGGCGTCGTCGCTCAGCGTTACTTCAACGATCTCCAAGTCGCGAACGCGGCGTTCCTTGACCGCGGTAACCGCGCCGACCGCGTTTTCCTCGCCGGCCGTCGCTCCCAAAGCGGCGGCGGGCGTCGGAAACCGCAGATCTTCGTAACGAAAGGGCAGATATTCGAGCAGCGACCGCGCCGTATCGATGCCGAGTTCGCGAAAAAGCGGAGCCGTTTTGGGCCCGACGCCGGCCAGGACCGCCACGTCTTCATCCATCCGCGGAACCGCCCGGGCTCGTGCGGCGCAACGCCGCATAGGTTTCGCTGACGTGCGGCACCGCAACGGCGTAGCGCTTCGCCAGTTCCATGACGGACCCGAGAATGGGCTCCAGCTCCAGTTCCCGCCCACGCTCCCGATCCTGCAGCATCGACGTCTTGACGTCGTCCAATCGGGCGGCGTAGTCGATCCGCGCGTCGAGGTCGACGTCTTCGATCACGCCCATCGCCTGCCCGACGTGCATCGCTTCGGCCATGAGCGCGCGGACTTGTGCGCGCGCCGCGGGGTTTGCCAGCATCGGACGGATGGTCATGCGACGCAACGCGCTCACGGGGTTGAGACCGACGTTATTGACGAGCTTTAACCACAACGTCGCTCGCACGTTCGCGTCGGTCTGCGCGTCCAAGCCGCCGGCGCGCAACGCGGCTGCCACGGCGTCGAGCCGGGCCGTCTGCCGGCCGAGCGGATCGCCCAGAACGAATCGAAGTCCGCCGCTCTGAACGATGACGCCCGGCGCCGCGACGTGCCCGGATACGTGAACGACGCCGCCCAGAACCACGTCGTCGGAAAACAGCCGCCCGATGGTTCCCTGCGGGTCGACGCTGCGCAGCGGCGGTTCGCGGACGTACCAAAACGGCAGGCCGTTCTGAAACGTCACGACGGTGGCGGCGCCGCCGCCAAATTGCGCGAGTTGCGGCAGCAGCCCGGGCCACTGATGCGCCTTGAACGTCAGCGCGAGAACGTCGACCTCGCCAAGCTCTCGAAGATCGTCGCTCGCGTCCACCCGGACGCGGAACGTGCCGAGGTCGCTTTCGATCGCCAAGCCGTCGTGTCGAATCGCGGCCAGATGCGCGCCGCGCGCGACGATCGCGACCGGCACGCCGGCCCGCGCGAGCGCGCCGGCGAGGAATCCGCCGATCGCACCGGCTCCTACTACTGCTACACGCATGTGACGAGATTTTGAGGCGACGGGCAGATTTGAACTGCCGAATGGGGCTTTTGCAGAGCCCTGCCTTACCACTTGGCTACGTCGCCGAAAAAACGTCCCTTTCCCCATCGTCGCGTGGAGCGGGTAGTGGGAATCGAACCCACGCATCAACCTTGGGAAGGTCGCAGGCTGCCATTACATCATACCCGCGCACACGGCGAGCCCTCCGGTTCGAGCAACGCCGGACCCCGTCCTACAAACCGGACCCCAGCCCGAAGCGTTGCGCCTTTTTCAAACGCGCGCTCCGACGAGGAGGCGCCCCCTCCCGCTCGAAGGCCATCGCGTGGTCTGGGTTTATACGATACCGGCATGGCTGTTTTTTTTGTCGGTGCCGATCGCAGCGGCGCTGCTCTCGGGCGGCGGACTGCTGGCCTTCCGGCACTTCGTGAAGCAAAGCGACGAGCTGACGCATAACGATGTCGCCGGTCCGATTATCGGGACGGTCGGAACGATCCTGGCCGTCATTCTGTCGTTTCTGCTCGTGACCGTTTGGCAAGAATACGACGGATCGGCCGGCAACGTGGCGCGGGAAGCCAGCGCCGTCGCCGATCTTTACCACCTCGCCGCGAACCTTCCCAACCCCGTCGCACAACGTTTGCGCGCGACGCTACGACTGTACGTCGATGCGGTGGTAACGGACGAATGGCCGGCGATGCGCGGCGGGCGGTCGAGTGCCGTCGCTCGAAACGCCGCGCTCGCGACGCTCGACATCGTTGCCCGCTATCAGCCCCGAAGCGTCTCCCAGCAGGCCATCCAGCAGAGTGCGTTCGGCCTCATCTCGACGTTTCAGGACGCGCGCCGCGACCGTCTCTTCGCCAACCAGCAAGGGATTCCGGCGTTTTTTTGGGTCGGCGACCTGCTGCTCGCGCTCGTTACGATCGGATTTTGCTACATCTTTCGCGTGCGAAGTCAAGTTGCCCATCTCGTCATGACCGTCGCTTTATCGACGGTGATCGCAACGATCTTCGTATTGATCGCGTTGTTCGACTATCCGTTCCGCGGCGACACCCAAATTTCGCCCGCGGTCTTCGTCCAGCTCCAGCATGCGCTTACGATCGGCGTCAACGAATCCGACTGACCCAACGCCCGGTCGCTCGCGCAACCCGCGCGAACGCGGTATGATGGACGTCATGCCGACAGATTTTCGTGATGGAAAGACGTTTCCCCGGCGCGGCCGCCAACCGGTCGGCGAAGCGTTGTGGCTGCTTCGCATGTCGGACAAGGGCCGCGCTGCCGCCGCCGGGACGATTCACGACTACGTCTATCCCTGCGGAATGGACCGCGGCGTCATGGAACGCTGGGGCATTACGCCCGCACAGTTCGACGCCGCGCTCGCCCTTAATCCCGACGACGCGTCGTTGCACGCGTGGGTAGTGGAGCGAGTCCCGGCTCCCGCCATTCGCGCCGCAAATCGCTGGCTGCTCGATGAAAAATCCGCCAACCTCGACCGTCAAGACGGGGAAGAAGCCGTCGCCGGCGGCGCCGAATAGCGGCGTATGGGCGCGACCATCGAGTTTACTCGACCCGACGGCGGGGCCGCCCCCGGGTATTTGTCCGAGACGGCGCACTCCGGCACGATCCCGGGGATCGTCATGTTTGCGGAATGGTGGGGGCTCGACGACCACATCAAACAAACGGCCGACCGCCTCGCTGCCGAGGGCTTTCGCGTTCTCGTGCCGGATCTTTATCGGGGACGCGTGGCCGCCACCGGCGATGAAGCCAGTCACCTCTCGGAGGGACTCGACTTTTCCGATGCCGTCGCGCAAGACGCCCGCGGTGCGGCCGCTTACCTGAAGCGCGGCGGCGCTCAAAAGGTCGGCGTGATCGGATTCTGCATGGGCGGCGCACTCACCATGCTCGCGGCGATGCACGATCCCGACTTCGCCGCCGCCGCGGTATTCTACGGATATCCGCCGGCCGGCGCCGGCGATCCCTCGACCATCCGCATTCCGATGATCGGACACTGGGCCC
Source organism: Candidatus Tumulicola sp. (assembly GCA_036509155.1). Lineage (GTDB taxonomy): Bacteria > Vulcanimicrobiota > Vulcanimicrobiia > Vulcanimicrobiales > Vulcanimicrobiaceae > Tumulicola. The sequence continues at coordinate 3,830 of DATCGB010000363.1, forward strand.
GCGACGACGCGTTCTTTACGATCGAGGGCGTCGACGAAATCGAGCGTGCGTTAAAGACCGGCGGAGTACCATACGAGTTCCACCGCTACGATGCCAAGCACGCGTTCTACAATCCGGGCGGATTGGGAAACTATCATCCCGAGCATGCCGAAACCGCCTGGAAGCGCACGGTCGAGTTCTTCAAGCGTACGCTTGAGTAACGTTCTTGCCGTGAACCTCGCCGTCCGACCGAACGCCCTGCGCTGCGCGTTGGTTTTGGCCGCATGCGTTGCAGGCACGTCCGCGTGCGGGCACAAGGACGCCGCGCACGCGGCGTCTCCGGCACCGCTCGCATCGACCTCGCCGGCGCATACCATCGTTCCCGCATCGGTCATGCCGGGTGCGGCCGGCCGGGTCCCGCTCTACCCGTCGCACGTCACCGGTGCGGCGACGCTGGCACTGGGCAAGTACGAAATCAGTACGTCCGACTCCCCAACCGTCGTCC